>DASVST010000057.1:0-12978 GCA_036387965.1 Segetibacter sp.
TTTTTTCCATAATGATGAATCAAAATGTAGTTGCACATTTCCTAATTCTTTGGAGAGTAATAGTAAGGTAAACAGGCTTGCTACAATATTTGCAATAATATAATAGCCTATGCCAACTTCCGGATCATACCAAAAAAAGAATAATGAGTTTGGGCTTTCTTGATATAGCTGCGGACAGATCTTCAGAAAGAAAATCACGAGCAAAACATTAATAACAATACTTGCCACTTTAACGAAGGCATACTTTTTAGGCCTTCCTTCTTGCCGAAGCCTCGCAAATGGTAATGTTGCAAGCGTATCCAGAAATAAAATATAAGCTGTCCATTGTATGTATTCAGGATGGTCAGGCAGACTTATAGCGTTGGCAAGATATGAGGTGTTCCATAAAACCAAAATTGTAAATATTGAAGATGTGATCATCAAAGACACCATCAATGTATTGTACAATTTTTCCTTATCAGTATTTTGGACAAACTTAAAATAACTTGTTTCTAAACCATAGGTAAATAAAATATTTAGAAAAGGAATGAAGGCGTAAACCTGGGTGATGTATGCAGTATCGGATGGCTTATACATCCAAAACAGAATGATGTTTAATAAGTAGCCTAAGAAACGACTGGCGATAGTTGGAACACCATACCACAATGTTTGACCGGCCAAACTTTTTATACTGCTCAATACTTTGTTATTAGAAACAAAAATAATGGTAAGAATCTAATTGATCCTTACAGATAATTATCGCGGTGCGAACTTCTTATTATTTATAAATGAAGTATCGGTTAATGTACTTATGAATGACTTCAATTGACCAAACTCGGTATTGCTCAACGCAATTTTATTCTTTACTAATGGATCTGTAGTTGGTCCGTTAACCACACCGCTTCTATAATGTTCAAACACCTGATCGTAGCCAGTAAGCCTTCCGTCGTGCCCATAAGGAAATGAAACATTAGCATTTCTTAATGTGGGCACCTTGAACTTTAATGAGTCGATGCTATTTCCGGTTACACGTATTCGCCCCTTGTCATTTAAAAAAGGATCTACAGGCATACCTATGTTTCTATAAGTATAATCAGTGAATAGCGGCTCAACATGGCAGGATGAACATTTCTGTTTAAAGATGTTATAGCCACTTTGTTCAGAAGTTGTAAAGGATGCTTCGTTTCGTAATACTTTATCGTATTTAGTGTTGCCACTAACCATCATTAACAAAAACTGGCTGAGCGCTTTTGTCAAACGTGGGGCTGTTATATTGCCATCACCAAAAGCAGCACCAAACATTTTTCTATATTCAGCATCAGCTTTTAATTTGTTTATTACGCTTTCTACTGTTTCACCCATCTCGTTTGGGGCAGATATATGGTCAGTAATCTTTTGATCTAAACCTGTTGCAGAACCATCCCAGCCAAATTCCTTTTGCCATGCTATGTTGTGTAATGGCGGTGCATTTCTTAAAGTGTGCGAGTTATTTATTCCGTGGCTTAAGTCATGATCAAATGTGCCGAAGGCTGCTATTTGCTGGTGGCATCCTGAACAGGAATAATTTCCATCTTTGCTCAGGTCTCCGTCATAAAACAATTTTCTACCTAATTCAAAACCTTCTTCAGTTAATGGATTATTTATAAAGTCATATTCAGGCTGTGGCCAACCCTCAGGTACTTTAAATTCAACGCGGGTACCAATATCTTCCTCGTTATAGCTTCTCTTTTTGCACGACTCTAATGAGAATATGCATACCATAAGAAGCGAAACAATCAATATGATAATAGTAGTTCTCAAAAATTTATCTTTCTTCTGCCTTCTTTTATATCGGCTTTCATTTTTTTACTTTGAATCCTTTTTTCTTTAGCAGCTTTAGAAGGCTTAGTTGATATCCTTGCCTTCTTTTTTACCAGTGCCTGCTCAATCAGCAGATTAATTTTATTTACCACCTGCTGTTTGTTTCCTAACTGTGTTCTTTCAGTTTGAGATTTGACTAACAAGAATCCTTCTGACGTTATTTTGCCGGAGAGCCTTGAAATTATTTGTTGCTTCTGCTCATCCGAAAAATATTCTGACTCTTCCACGTTCCAACGACCTTCAACCATTGTTTCTACTTTGTTTACGTTTTGGCCTCCACTGCCGCCGCTTCTGGCTGTTGTAAAACTAATTTCCTTTGAAACATCTACCTTCATCTGCATAAAGATAAAAGTAAAAATTAGTACATGAGGGTGGTTGTTCAAAGAGTAAGTGAAGCCTCCGTTAAAGTGAATGAAGAAATCTGCGGTGCTATACATACCGGATTGTTGGTGTTGTTGGGAATTGAAGATGCAGACACCATTGAAGACATCGAATGGTTAAGCAATAAAATAACGAGCCTTCGCATTTTCAATGACGAACAAGGTATAATGAACTTGAGTATTAAAGATGTTGGTGGAGACATTTTATTAGTGAGTCAGTTCACATTACATGCAAGTACAAAAAAGGGAAATCGTCCTTCCTATATGAAAGCTTCAAAAGCAGAATTTGCAACATTGATGTATGAAAAAATGATCGCACAATTAGAAGATGATATCGGAAAGAAGATTAGCACCGGCATTTTTGGAGCAAATATGAAAGTTCAACTATTGAACGATGGACCAGTTACAATTTACATTGATTCTAAAAATCGTGAATAATGGAAGAAATCACATTAAAGCAAGCTCAGGTAAGTGTAGATAACTGGATAAAGACAGTAGGAGTAAGGTACTTTAGCGAATTAACTAACCTTGGAATTTTAATGGAAGAAGTAGGTGAGTTGAGCAGGCTGATGGTAAGAAAATATGGTGAGCAATCTTTTAAAAAGTCTGATGAAGGTTCTGAGATATCCGATGAACTTGCGGATGTTTTATGGGTGGTAATCTGCCTGGCAAATCAAACCGGTGTTGATCTTGCAACAGCGTTTCACGAAAATCTTAAAAAGAAGAATAGAAGAGATGCAGAAAGGCATTTAACCAACCAAAAACTTCAATAGATTGAGTATCTGATCTTATCTAACACCCTGAGTCTGATATTTGGAAAATTCCCTCTTTGCAACCTTGAGGTCTCGTTTGTCATCTAATTGTGTAGTTAAATTAAATCACATTTTCAACCTAATTGTATGATTTCTCCATTACTTGATATTTTCGTTCAGTACAGCGGCGCAGTAATTGCCGGATTGTTAGTGGGCTTGATTTGTAAAGCTTATTTTGCCCACCAAATGCAAAGTAAAATTGAAGAATACCAGGAGGACATTGTTAAAAGTCATTCAAGGATTTTAAGCCTCGACAGTATTAACGAAAAGCTTGAAAAACGCGTAAAAGAATTAGAAGGTCAGTTTCCAAAGGATCGGATTTTTATGAACTAATGTTCATTTAAAACCAGCACGAGCTTCTTTTAAAGCATTTCATTTTACCCCGTTTTTCCTGTAGGTTTGCCGCAATTATGACGACAAACGAGAACAAGTTCCAGGCAGTTATCTCTCACGCAAAAGAATATGGTTTTGTATTTGCGAGCAGTGAAATTTACGAGGGATTAAGCGCTGTTTACGACTACGGCCCATACGGAAGTGAATTAAAAAAAAATATTAGAGATTATTGGTGGAAATCAATGACACAAATGCATGAAAACATTGTGGGCATTGATGCCGCCATTTTTATGCATCCTACTACATGGAAAGCCAGTGGTCACGTGGATAATTTTAGCGATCCAATGATCGATAACAAGGATAGCAACAAACGTTATCGTGTGGATCATTTAATAGAAATTGTAGCCGACAAATTAAAAGAAGAGGGCAAAGAGCAGGAGTCCAACGATCTGATTGCAGAAATGGATAGATTTCTTGCAGCTGAAGATTTTGCTTCGCTTAAGAATTTAATAGAAAATAGAAAAATAATATGTGCTGTTAGTGGCACCTGCAACTGGACAGATATAAGGCAATTCAATTTGATGTTCTCGACAGAAATTGGAAGTGTTGCTGAGGAAGCCGATGTTATTTATTTACGTCCCGAAACCGCGCAGGGTATTTTCGTAAACTTTCTCAACGTGCAAAAAACCGCAAGGATGAAAATTCCTTTTGGTATTGCACAAACAGGTAAAGCTTTCAGAAACGAAATTGTTGCACGGCAGTTCATCTTCAGAATGCGCGAATTTGAGCAAATGGAAATGCAGTTTTTTGTAAGACCTGGCACCCAAATGGAGTGGTACGATTACTGGAAAAAAGCTCGTTTAGATTGGCACTTAAGTTTAGGAATTCCTGAGGAGAAATATAGATATCACGACCACGTAAAACTTGCGCATTATGCTGATGCTGCTTTAGATATTGAGTATGAATTCCCTTTTGGTTTTAAAGAAGTGGAGGGTATACATTCACGCACAGATTATGACTTAACCAGGCACCAACAATTCAGCGGAAAGAAACTTCAGTATTTTGATCCTGAAATAAGTAAAAATTATGTTCCTTATGTAGTGGAAACTTCTATAGGTTTAGATAGAATGTTTTTGCTGATAATGATGCATGCTTATGAAGAAGAAGTTTTAACAAAGGAGGATGGTACAAAAGATACCAGGGCGGTTTTGCATATACCTGTTAAGATCGCCCCAGTAAAACTTGCTGTACTTCCGTTGGTTAAAAAAGATGGTTTACCCGATGTAGCCCGTGAACTTATGAGCATGTGCAAACCACATTTCCGTTGTTTTTACGAAGAGAAAGATGCTATAGGAAAACGATATCGCAGGCAGGATGCTATCGGAACACCGTTTTGTGTTACGATAGATTATCAAACTAAAGAAGATCAAACAGTAACTATACGCTATCGTGATAGCATGAAACAGGAAAGGATACACATGGATCAGGTGAAAGAAATTGTATTGAGCCAGTTGTAACTTAAAAGCTTTCTTGTGAACTATGCGTCTTACTTCTGGATTTATGTTTTTTCCCCTTTCTTTTTTTAGTCATCATGTAAATGATGCCTAGCGCAACAAAAATGATAGATGCCGCTAACAGCAAATTAAAGTACTCGTTGTGGCCAATCGCTTTATAATGATTGGCCGCATAATAGAATGTGATTGCTTCTAAAAAAAAGAAAAACGAACTAATTCTTCTAATGTTCGTGTCGATCCATGTATGAGCACCTGCTAAAATCAAAAATACACAGCCGGCTCCAAATAATACTGTTGCATGTATAACATCTTCCCTTTCAAAAAAGTGAAAAGCAAGTGCCACTATAAGAAGCCCGGCAAATAAATGTAGAATCTGCTTTTGCGTATGTCGTTTCATAAGTAATCGAAGGTGTTATCCATAAAGTTCTAAATGAATTGCTTTTCTGTCGTATCCTAAGGCTAATATTCTTTGCTTTGCTTCATCAACCATGTTCTTCCACCCGCACAAATAGAAGTAAGCTTCCGGTTTGTTACCGTTAATTATTTCTTCGTAAACAGTATGCACATAACCTTTTCTAACTAAGTCATTACCTGGTTCTCGAGAGAAGGTTGGTAGATATTTATAGTTTGGTAAATCATCTTCTAATTGCTTTAGTTCCGGCCCATATAAACAATCAGACACATGGCGGCTACCAAAGATCAGGTAAATATTTTTATGTGAGATATTGTACCGGTTAATGTGATGCACCATACTTCTAAAGGGAGCTACCCCCGTTCCTGTACAGATAAAAAACAGGTCTCTATCGATTGTTTCCGGCAACACAAATACACCTTGCGGACCTCTTAACAAAAGTTCAGACCCTTCAACAATGTGATCAAAAAGATATGCTGTACCCAATCCACCTTCTAATTTTACAATAACTAATTCGATAACATTTGTGCCATCAGGCGACGAGGCGATAGAATAACTGCGCCATCTTTTGTTCTTTTTTTCATGAATGGGCAAATCAAGGGTAACAAATTGTCCAGGCTTAAAATCGAATTTTTCTACTTCGGGAATTTGTATCCAGAACCGACGGGTAGCAGAAGTTTCATTCGTAATTTTTGTAACTATACCAGTACGCCAGGGTTCAAGCATAAAGTATCTTTAGTACAAAATACAATTTTCATTCTTTCATCAATATATTTCTTTCCTCATAGCGTTAATAACTATTGAAGTGCAATCGGCTGTAATTCTTTTAAATTTTTTAAAACTGAAGTAAACTTTTTACCTTTTACAATACCGGTAATTACAAGTGCATTAGTTCCCATCAATTTTTTCATTGTTGTAGTAGGTTTAAGCATTGTATTGTCAGGTGCAAGTCTTAATTCCCATACAGGTGAAGAAGTTTTACTTACTAATGTTTCTTTCATTCCTTTTGTAGGATGAGTAGTATTGTTTATAATAACAGGTGCTTTGGCTTTTACAGCTTTTGCAGAATAGTTGTTACCATTAATCCATACAGAAATTATTGTTACGGAAGTTGTATAACATGTAGTTAAGTAGATATAATATTCTTTATTATTTCTTGGTTCATCTGATTTCACTACTTTGCCACCTATTTCAATTTCCTCAGTTGGTGCTACACCGCTAAGTATAGTGCGTGAATATCCATAAGTTTTAATTACACAACTATTTGTTTGAGCTAATAGCATTAATGGCATTGCTATTAAAAGTAGGAGGATAATATTGCGATTTTTCATGTTTTTATGTTTAAATAAAAGGGGAACAATTGTTCCCCTTTTATTTACTGTTTTACAAATTTTTGTATAAACTGGTTCTTTCTATCACTACTCGTTATATTCAGTATATAAGTACCTGGCGACAATCCATTTATATTGACTGCGCCATTTTGATATGGTTTAACTGCCTGGTAAACTCTTTGTCCAACAATATTCATCACTTCTATCTGTAATTGTTTTACAGCAAACATATTACCTACCTGAAAATTAATTGTGCTACCTGATGTTAGTGTTGGATATGTTTTGCTTATAAAGTTCTTATCATTTCTTATAGGCGTATTAATTCCTGTAATTACATTAGGTAAAAAGTTAGGAGATCCTATATTACTAAAGTACATACCATTGCCATGTGTGCCAACTAGAAGTACGTTATCAGCAGGTCTGTAACTTAAGCTTTGAACAACTGCATAGTTTAATATGTTACCACCTTCTCTTACCCAAACCGTTTGTATGGGTGAACCGACAACGGCACCAACACCTATATTTATTGCACTATATAAGCCAATTGAAGTACCCACGTAGTATTCAGTTATTGCAACACCTGCTGCATCTTTCTTCGGAACGATCATACAGCTTCTTATAGATGGAAGCGACAAGTTACCTTCGGCATTATACCATGTAGGAATGGGACTTTTGGCATTATTTGTCCACCAAATGCTCACTACACTGTAGTTCGAAACTACAGCCATAACCTCATTATCATCATTTGGATTAACAGCTATATCCTGTACGCTACCACTCATACCTATAGGAGTAATATCAACAGGTATGTTTGAAGCAAGTGATAATTGATAATTATCTAATCTGTATATTTTGGCATTAGTTGTACCCATGTACAATGCATGTGATGATAAATATGGCCCTCTTGAAAATCCTAAACTTCTTATTGAAATATTTGTTCCGGTTGGATTCGCTGCATTAACAGTAGTTTCTACTCCGGTAAGCCGCTCCCAGGTTGTAGAGTCAACTGTACTTGCTGCATTAGTTCTGAATAGCTTATTATAATTTACATAAAATAACGTTTCAGTATTATCAGGACTTAAACTAAACTTCGTAACAAATTCACCAAATCCACCACCTGGAGTTGCTGTTAAAAGACTTTGAGCTGGTCGTATATCTTTCCCTATAGTAGTATGGTAATTAGTTAAGTTATCCCTTGTAATGGGTCCCTGTTGTACACCTTCATAAATGTATTGTGAACCATTATGAAAATTAGAAATTCCTACAGATACTCCATCACCACTATTTGTTTTTTCATGATCATTTAAATTTGGTCTTGACGATGGTCTGGCACCAAGTACAAGAGTGGAATCTCTAAAGGTTGTGCCATTATCCTGTGCTCCTCCTAAAAAATTATTATTTCCGATGATAGGATCAATAGCTACATAATAATATTGAAGAGTTTGGTAGTTATTTATATTAGACCATAATATTGAACTGGTAGTTATATCATTAGTTACCTGCAGCCCGCCATCATTTGCGCATATAGCCCTATTAACATTACTGGGATCAAATGCAAGGTTATGCATATCGGGATGTGAATTGGGATATGGGGGATAACTATTAGGATTAGTATTTGTGCTGGAATATCCACCAATCCAGGCAGTGTTAGAATTACTTGCAAATCCATCGTTCGACCGGTAAAGATTAGTACCTCCAATAAATACCACGTTTGCATTATCGGGCTTTATCTTTAGCAGCATATCATATCCTCCCTGAACAGCAAGAGGGTCGGAACCAACCTGATTTCTACCGGGAACGTCGGGAAGATTGGGAGATAAATTAGTCCATGTTGTTGTTGAAAGATCGCATTTAAATAAATCAGCCTCTGGTACAAGGGTAGGGGGTGCCTGCGATTTACCATTTTCATAAAATACATATAGAATATTCTGGTTCGACGGAGCTAACTCTATTAATATTCTACCCCAGGTTGCAGTGGTATTATTAACCTTCCAACCGACGGGGGCATCGTCCACATTTCCGCCTAATAAAGTCCAGCTACCGGCATCACCTGTTGGAGATTGCCAAACACCTCTTTCGGTGGTATTTCTAAGATGAAATGCTACTAAAATTTTTGTTCCGGTAGAATTAATAACCACATCAGTATTGCCGGTTGCTGTGGTACCGGCTTGGCTACCTTTTACTGTTGCCCACGTTTCTCCACCGTTCTGTGACCGAATAATTGATCCAACACATGCAACAAAAACATCCCCGTTTGCCGGATTTACTGCTATGCGATTTATAAGATCAAAGGAATTATCAAAAGCATATAAGCTTCCGGAACGTGTACTCGTTAGTGCTGTCCAGGTAGCGCCGTTATTAGTAGTTTTGAAAATGCCGTAACCAAAATAAAAAGAACCAGTACCACCATTTTGTATAGCTTCTCCGGTACCTGCATACCAGGTATCTTCAAAACCAGGGCGGGGATCTTGTGCAAAACATGTTACATTATGTATATCTCCTTCCGGTGAAACACGGGACCAGCTAGCTCCGCCATCTATACTTCTCATTATTCCACCGCTAACACTGCCACCCATGATAACGCGGTTAGTAGTACCATTATATCTTTTATCAAATTCAACCGCTCTTGTTCTACCCCCAATATTAGTGGGACCTGCAGGCACGTAGAAATTTAGATTTGTAGTTCTGAAACCAGGACTAACTCCTTTAACGGGTAACACTTTTGCAAGTTCTAGTTCTCTTTCACGAATATCCTCCGGAATTCTGCCAGTTGCAGGATCCTTCACCATATCATATTCATACTGCAGCCTCTCCTTTACAAATAAAGCACGCTGCTCATTTTCAGACAGCGTATTATTGGTAAAGTATATTTTTCTCAATATAAATACAGAAGTAAAAATCGATACTGCAGTAACAGTAAGTAAAATCCCTTTCTTCATATAGGTCATCATTAAATAAAAATAAGATTGTTTTCTTGTTAATAAGAGAGCTTAAAGGTGATTAACAAGATATTTATTATATACGTAAAATTGCACCATTAGTTTAACCTGTTAAAATCAGTTTTGTATTTCTTCCAGATTATCTTTGCTGCTAAATTTAACTGCCTGATACAGCAGTTCCGGTTACAGAGCGAATGAACCTGAAGCATTTATTAGATAAGTTTGAAAATAGCCCCCGCCTTTTTCAATTGGCGGACAAGCTCTCATTTTCTAAACCGCAGCAAATACATCTAAAAAACTTACAGGGCAGCAGCAGCCAGTTTATAGTTTCGTCGGTTTTTAGTCACCCTTCAACTGCTGATATTAATCATCTTATTGTTTTGAATGATGCAGAAGAAGCTGCCTATTTTCATAATACGCTTGAGAGCCTTACGAATGCACTCGATCTTTTTTATTTCCCCTCCTCTTTTAAAAACCGAAAAAACTTTAAGCTTTTAAACAGCAGCCATGTAATGCTTAGAACAGAAGCATTAACCAAGCTTGCAGGTGGAGGAAATAAAAAAATTATAGTAACGCATCCAGAAGCATTATTTGAAAAGGTTGTTTTACCTAACACTTTATCAGGTAATATCATATCAATAAAAACAAACGATACCATTAGTCTTGATAGCTTAATGGAGTTGTTTGTGATGTATGGATTTGACCGAACAGATTTTGTTTATGAACCTGGTCAATTTGCATTGAGAGGTGGGATTCTCGATATCTATTCATTCGGCAACGAAAAGCCATACAGAGTTGAGTTGTTTGGGAATGAGGTAGACAGCATTCGCATCTTTGATCCCGAAACGCAACTTAGCGAAAGGAAGTTAATGCAGGTGAATATTATTCCTAATGTAGAAACACAATTTGAGAGTGGCGATAAAGTCGCACTACTTGAGTTTCTACCTGAGAATACAGTTGTGTGGGTTGAGGATTGGCAGTTTGCTAAGGAAAGAATAATTACACAGGAAGAAGATCTTGAACTATTTCTCGAACTACAGAAGAATGGATCGCTGACCAAAGCTGATTCTAATGAAGATGATGAGAAAGTAATAAAAGAGGTACACGCCGAAGACTTTGTAAATGCTGAAGTTGTTGAAAAACTAATCAGGCAAAGACATATTATTGAATTTGGAAGAGGTAATTACTTCAATGGTTTCGAACTTGATTTTTCAACTAAAGAACAACCATCTTTTAATCGTCAGTTCGATTTGCTTATAAAAGACTTAAAGCAATGGGAGGCAAAAGGTTTTGAACTTTTTCTCTTTGCAGAAAATCCAAAACAGCTTGAACGGCTGCATAGTATCTTCGAAGATTTAAAAGCTGAGATTCACTTTACACCTGTTCCAGTTGCTATTCACAAAGGTTTTATAGACGAGGACTTGAAAGTTGTTTGCTATACCGATCACCAGGTATTTCAGCGATACCATAAGTACAAGGTTAAGCAAGCATATAATAAGAACAAAGCTATTACACTTCGTACCCTACGCGAACTTCAGCCCGGAGATTATGTAACACATATCGATCATGGTGTTGGAACATATAGTGGGTTGCAAAAATTAGAAGTAAATGGTCGACTACAAGAAGCAGTAAGAATAATATATAAAGACAATGACATTCTCTACGTCAATATAAACTCACTACATAAAATAAGCAAGTTCACTGGTAAAGAAGGAAGTGTTCCGAAGATTAGCAAAATAGGTAGTGATGCATGGCAAAAATTAAAAGAAAAGACAAAGACAAAAGTTAAAGAAATAGCTTTCGATCTTATCCAGTTGTACGCTGAACGAAAGGCACAGCAAGGCTTTCAGCATTCTCCTGATAATTACATGCAAACAGAACTTGAAGCCTCTTTCATTTATGAAGACACTCCCGATCAAGGTACCGCAACAGCCGACGTAAAGAAGGACATGGAAAGCCCTGCACCTATGGATCGATTGGTTTGCGGAGATGTGGGATTTGGGAAAACTGAAGTTGCTGTACGTGCTGCATTTAAAAGTGTTGTTGATGGAAAGCAAGCTGCTGTTTTAGTTCCCACAACAATTCTTGCTTTTCAACATTATAAAACTTTCCAGGAAAGGCTGAGTGATTTTCCTGTTACTGTTGATTATGTGAATCGCTTTAAATCCTCCAAAGAAAAAAAAGAAACACTCAAAAAATTAGAAGAAGGGAAAATAGACATCATTATAGGCACTCATGCTTTGCTAGGTAAAGAAGTTAAGTTCAAAGATTTAGGTATAATGATAATAGATGAAGAGCAAAAGTTTGGTGTTGGATCAAAAGAGAAATTAAAAACCCTAAAAACAAACGTTGATTGCTTAACCTTAACGGCAACACCTATTCCACGAACACTTCAGTTTAGCTTGATGGGAGCAAGAGACTTAAGTATCATTAATACGCCGCCACCAAATCGTCAACCGATTCAAACAGAGGTGCGGGTCTTCAATGATGATTTTATACGGGACGCAATTTACTACGAGACGGAAAGAGGAGGGCAGGTTTTCTTCATCCACAATCGAGTGCAAGGGTTAGGTGAAATGGCTGGTATTCTTCAAGGGTTGTGCCCTGATTTAAGTATTGGTTTTGCACACGGACAATTGGAGGGTCATGTTCTTGAAGAAAGAATTTTAGATTTTATTGAAAGAAAATATGATGTACTTGTTTGTACTAATATCATTGAAAGTGGTGTAGATATTCCTAACGTAAACACCATCATCGTTAACAACGCTCACCATTTTGGCTTAAGTGATTTACACCAGCTACGTGGTCGTGTTGGACGAAGTAATAAAAAAGCTTTTTGTTATTTGTTGGCTCCGCCAATGAGTAGTTTGCCTAGTGATAGTCGCAAGAGATTGCAAACACTTGAACAACACAGCGACCTTGGAAGCGGCTTCCAGATTGCGATGCGTGACCTGGATATTCGTGGTGCAGGAAATATGCTTGGTGGTGAACAGAGCGGATTTATGGCAGACATTGGCTTTGAAACATACCAAAAGATTTTGAATGAAGCCATTCGTGAATTAAAGCGCAGTAAATTCAAGGATCTGTTTAAAGAAGAGATACAAAAGCAGGACGACTTTGTTACCGATTGTACAATTGACACAGACTTAGAGATATTAATACCTGATAGTTATGTAGATAGTATAACTGAACGATTGTCGTTATATACACGTTTAGATAATTGTGATACTGAACAGGAGTTAGAGGAATTCAAAAAAGAAATGCTTGATAGGTTTGGTCCGATACCTCAACCCGTTGAAGATTTATTTACAACTGTACGATGCCGTAAATTAGGTGTGGAGCTTGGCTTTGAAAAGATGACTTTGAAAGCTGAAACTTTACGCTGCTACTTCATCAACCGTCCCGACTCTCCTTACTT
>DASVST010000058.1:0-7640 GCA_036387965.1 Segetibacter sp.
AAATGGGTACCGGTATAATATTTCATAAGTATAAACCGGGCGCTATACAGGCTAAAGAATCTTATGCAGGCAGCACTGCTATTGATACATTAATAAAATATCATTTTACAGAGGCTAAAGAAACAGATACTTACATTGAAGATGACATACGGATCACATCTAAACTAAAGTCAAACGTTGGGCTGCACTTTACCACGTTTACTGTAGATAATAAAACCTTTACTTCATTACAGCCACGCATATCTGCAAGGTACTTGCTGACTAATGATCTTAGTGTAAAAGCTTCGTATGCGCAGATGAACCAGTACATTCATTTGCTTACCAATAGCGGTATAGGTTTACCGACTGATCTATGGGTTCCTGTTACAAGAAAAATTCCTCCTCAACAGTCACAACAATGGGCAACAGGTCTTGCTTATAACTATAAGAATAATTATGAAGTTAGTGTTGAGGGCTATTATAAGAAGATGAACAATGTGATTGAATATGCAGAAGGCGCAAGCTACCTTGATGTATCTGGTAATTGGCAAGATAAAGTGGTTATAGGCAAAGGTTGGAGCTATGGCGCAGAGTTCTTTATTCAACGTAAAAAAGGAAATACAACAGGTCTTATGGGCTATACCCTAAGCTGGACAAACCGCCAGTTTGAAAAGCTGAATTTTGGAGACATTTTTCCTTACCGTTACGACAGGCGACACGATTTTAAAACCGCTGTTGTTCACAAGCTTAGCAAAAGAGTTGAGCTAAGTGCAGACTGGGTATTTGGAACAGGGCAAGCGATCACGCTTCCCGTAGAAAAATACATTGATAACAACGGACGTGAAATATTGGTATACCAGGAAAGAAACGGTTTTAGAACAGCTTCTAATCATCGCCTTGACCTTGCAGTAACATTTACCAAAGTTAAAAAGAGGCATACACGTAACTGGATATTCAGCGTATACAATGTATACAACCGGCACAATCCTTTTTACATATACCTGGGTGCCGAAGAAGCGCCGCCATATAAACCGGTATTCAAGCAGGTGTCTTTGTTTCCTATACTTCCATCGTTCACTTACCAGTTCAAATTTTAATAGCATGAAGAAATTTTTTGCTTGCCTCATCATAATACTTGCCACTTCTTGTGAACAGGACATCATAATAGACATTCCGCCACAACCGGTAAAGCTGGTAGTGAACGGAATTGTTCGAACGACAACACCATTCCGGGTTACGATAGGTAAAACCGCGGGTGTGCTTGATACTATAAGTGTTTCGCGTAACAGGGTAACAGACGCAATTGTTCAACTATATGAAAACAACATTTTAAAAGATACACTTGTATATGAAGCCTCATCAGGTTCGTATGTAGTAAAGCGTAATACCCGTGCTCTATCAGGTAATGTATACTTACTTAAAGCATCTGCACCTGGCTTTACTAATGTTGAAGCTGAAACAAGAACTCCTAATGCTACACCTATACAAAGTATTTCCCGACGTATGAATGTAAGGAAAGATGCGTCTGGTAACTCTTTGGACGAATTGAAGATCACGTTTACAGATGAAGCATCTCCGGGCAATCATTATTTTTTCAGGATAAGAAATTACCGGTATGGTGGCGTTGGGGTTGGAAACCCGGTAACTTATGGAGGGATTGAATGTATGCGCTCATCAGACAGAGATATAGAGGGAAGATCAAATGGAGATCCTATTGAGTTTGAAACTTGCATTGATGGGGAATTCTTTATGAGAGACTTCAACTTTAATGGAAAAACAAAGGAAGTCATATTGTTTATTGATCATAATGCTCTCGAACCTGTGGTCATCCCATCAATCAATAGGAATTATAAACCAATAGTGGAACTACATAGCATTACTGCCGATCAATATAAATATCGAAACAGCCTTAATGCATATAGAGATGCCGAGGATAACCCGTTTGCTGAACCTGTATTGGTGTATGGGAATATCAAAAACGGTTACGGGATCTTTGTTACTTATGATCTAGCGAGAGATACGATTCGATAGAGAAGGCAATGGCTTATCGATTTGAGATATCACTTTATGGTTCTTACTGTGTAGTTCCTCCGCTTGCTTCGGCTTTCTCTTTATTTTTCCTGATCATTTCTAATAGTGGTTGCCAGCGCTTATCATTATGTAAAGAAAGTAGATCTGAGTCTGTGGTTATATGATCATAATTCTTATAAGGCATATTCTCAAATGTTGCCATTTTATAAAGTTGAAAAAATGCGCTATCACTAACACCGGCTAAAGCCCAACAACAAGCTGCATTATACCTGTCTAGTAATTTCCCTTTCCACGCCATAGCTTCAAATGCCTTCGAATATTCCCTTGCTGCACCTTTGTAGTCCTTAAGTTTTATTAGGGAATCCGCGTTCTTAATTTTGTTAGAATATTCCAACTGTGAATCTTGGCTGTAAGAGATTGTAGTTAACAAAATGACGGCCACTGAGAATGCTATTTTTTTCATATTGCTTGATTGCATATTTTTTAGTTTTAAAATTTACTTATTGCCTTTGTAGATTGGCAGTGACAAACTTGAGGGATTGATTTTATCATGATAAACTGTTTGTTGTGCTCTTTTAACTGTTGTGGCACTAACAATTGGCTCATTAGTGTTTAAGTTTCTGTCAAATTTTGGGAAATTGCTACTTGATATTTCCACCCCTATTCTCTGCCCCTTCTTTAAAGAAAATCCAATAGAACCTAAATCTATTTTAATTCTATGTACATTTCCAGGTGTAAAGTTATTGGTGCTACTACTTAGCCTTTTTATACCATCAGTAAGCAGTTTCCTGCTAGAGCTATCGTCAACCATAAAAAGCCTGACACTAAAATCTGTGCTTTCAGCAGAGGAGGAGACATATAAATCAATGGACGGTGTTCCGATAATTGTAGTATTACTTGTCATCGGTTCAGATATATATACTAACAGATCCTTCCTGTTTTGAAGTTTAGTTTGGTCTCTAATTCCTAAGTAGTTCGGAAAAAAGTGAAAATTGGCTCCTCCATTTGTAGGAAGTGGCTTCAGCGGATCATAAGTAAAGGTGTCAATTGATAGTTTTGAACTTTTTTGTGCAATTAACTTTCCATCTCCATTCTTACTATTTGCACCTCTTTCACTAAATAAATACAAACGTTGAAATTTGGTATTTCTTTTTAGATCAGGATGTACTGAGACCCATTTGTTATCAAATAATACAAATATTTCAGTTGTTCTATCTATTGGCTCGGTTGATTTTAAATGTTGATTAAACCAGTTGAGGGCTGTTTCTCTGAGTTTAGGCAACCCATATTTTGCTTCAACACCTAAGTCTTCGTCTCCAACTTTTGTAGAATCCGGAAAATAATTTTGTCCGTGGCTCCACGGTCCAATTACAAGTTTCTGTTTTGAATGTTTGAACTTGCTTACTCTCTCATAAAAATTAATAGTGCCTTTCATTGTAAAATCAAACCAACCCGTCATATGCATGATCGGCATTGTTACATTTTGATATTTGAAATTTCTATTAACACTAAGCAAAGTGTCTAAATCCCGCCACCAATCTGTAAACCCAGAACCTGTAAGCATCTTATTTACAGGCAAAATTTTAAATAAAGAATCAAACCGGATGTTTGGACGCCTCATTGCATTTGTTCGTGTAAACAAGTATGTCCATGGCATTCCCAGCAGAAGGTTTGTGGCGCCACCTTCTTCGATCACATTTTGATTAGTCAGCCATCCTGCGTTATTAAATATTGTTTTTAAAGCGGTATGTTTTCCATCACTTAAACTCAGCCCACAAAAGCCGCCATACGAGGAGCCATAGTAACCGACCATCTTATTAGACCAAGGCTGATCAATAATCCAATTCATTGTGATTATTCCATCTTCAATTTCATTTATAAAAGGAATAAATTGTCCTGTTGATTTATATTTTCCTCGTACGTCTTGTATAACAACAACATAACCTTTTGAAGAAAAGAAAGTTCCATCCATTTGGTTTTGATCTTTATTATAAGGTGTTCTAATAAGGATAACAGGCCAGGTGCCTTGCCCTTTAGGCTTATAAACATCCGTAGCGAGAGTAATAGAATCCTTGATAAAGATTCTGGCTTCCAGCTTTTCATATTGCTGAGAGTATACGCCTAAACATACTAATAGGGTTAAAAGTAAGCAGATAGCTTTCATGTAGTTTTTTTTCAAAAATGGTTATAAAGGCACCTATATACAAATGAAAGGTGCCGTTAGGAAGCTATTGGTGAGTACAGGAAAAGCATCTAAGAGATTAGCGTATCTCGCTTCTAAATATGTGGTGCAGTTAGGTAGTAATAGGTGAGTTTAGGAAGGGTATTTAATAACACTGGTTTACTAAAGCCTAAGTTCGAAGCAAGACAGATTCAATTTGTATTTTAATATTCAATAAATTCTGTAACAGAAATTGTGAAGTAGGGAAAGTTACCTGCACTTAAATACTCTAAGCAGTAATGGGTTTTGACATAGTAATGTTATTCATCTCAGTAATGATCTTCTCATAATATTTAGACGAAACAGGTACCGGCTGGGTAGCGTCTGAAAGCAGAAGTTTTAATCCTTTAGAGTTGCCACTGTAGTCTAGCACTCTTTGCAGATTTACTATATAAGAAACGTGACACCTATATAAAGGAGCCTTAACAAAATTATCTTCAATATGCTTCAAACTTGTACGGATAAGCTTTTTCTGCAGTGAAGTTGCGTCTTCATAATATACTACAACGTAATTATCTTTTTTCTCAAGAAATAGCAAATCAGCAAGATCAACTGCAAAAGATTCTTTTTTATTTTCAGACCAAAACTGGATTAATTCACCACTAAATGATTTAGTGGCAATAATATTTTTCACATGAACGATTTCCTTCCTTTTATAAATGGATTTGAAATAAAGAATTAGTCCTAAACCAATTACAAAAGCGACTAAAAAGGTAGTCCACACAAAAAACGGAAGTGTTTTATCAGGAAATTGAAACTGATTGTTTCGTGCTAGATTTTTTAAAAGAGAATAGTAGCTGTAATTAGCAATGGATATTATAAATGTCACGAACACATACCAGGAAAAGAGTTGATCGACTCTAACAGTATTGCGGTTTAAAACCGGTAAATATTTCTTTATCCAAAATTCGAAAATATATAAGATGATTCCTGCCTGGACTCCATAAAAACTCTGGATCAAAATAAAAAGAACATTGCCGTCCGGGTTGTTAATTCCAAATGGTGAGAAAAGATTTAGAAACAGAATAATGAAAACAGAGGTGGAAAAGATAAGAATATTCTTATCTTTTTTCGAGATGAGATTTCTTACAGATTTGTTTAGCCAACCTTCAAGCGATAACTTATTTTTCTTCACTTCACCAGCCTTTGTTTTAAAAGTAAGAAAAAATACTTTAATACCTCATAGGTTTTGTACTCGCTTTAATATAGATAACAGGTCTCTTTTCAATCCGGTTGTTTTTAAAGTCTAATCGTAAAGCAGAACCTTAGTGAAAAGCCTTTACTTCAAAAATAAGAAGAAGATCTTTTTATTAGAAGCATATAAAATGAACTGTAGATAAGGCATTTTATTTTTACTCCTTTCCGTCTTTTTTCAAAAAGTGTAATCATTTATATAGAACCCTAAGAATTGGCTATAGACAATCAGACTGCAACTGCACTAGTTCATCGGGCCATTGATGGAGATCAATATGCTATGAAGGAGCTATATGCTTATTATTCAAACGATATGTTCAATATAGCAATGCGAATGACAGCCAACAGGGAAGATGCTGAAGATGTGATACAAGAATCATTTATAAAAGCATTTAAAAGTTTGAGCCAGTTAAATGATGCAGGAATATTTGGCGGATGGTTGAGGAAGATTGTCATAAATACATGCCTCAGACATGTAAAGAAAAGGGTGGTGTATAATGTACTACCTGAAAGCCTTGAAGAAGCGGAGGAAGAAAATACAGAATGGTTAAGTGAAAGTAGTTTCTCAGCTATACATGATGGAATCAAAAAATTGCCTGAAGGCTGCAGGCAGATTTTTCTTCTTTATGCAATGGAAGATTATAAGCATAAAGAAATCGGTTCTCTGCTAAACATATCTGAATCGACATCTAAAAGCCAATATTTAAGAGCAAAGAAATTGTTGCAGCAACATCTAAAGAAAGAGCAATGGATAAGATAAAGAAATATCTGAAGGAAAATGAAGAGCATCTTTCTGTAGAAAAGATTAGCGATGATGTATGGTTAAACGTACATCAAGCGATCAAACCAAAAAGAAGCTTTTTAAGTGCTATTATAGTTCCTTTCCTTACCGCAAAAAATTTCTTTACAAAGAAGGAAATTGGAGGTTCTGGATTATTGCTTCCGAACTATAATAGGTGGGCGTTTGCAATTCTACTACCGGCACTCTTTATTTTTTCTTGCACTTACCGCGTTAACAGGATAGAGGTAATCGGTGATATTATCAGTTTCAACATTCACGGGATAAATAACTCTGCCGTTCAGAAGATAACCATGCTTCAAGGACTTTATAGTTTTAAAGCATTGGAATATAAGAATCCGTTAGAAGATGGTCTGTTATCATTCATAAGTTTTGTAGAGAGGAAAGCAAAAAAATCAGACGCTATTTCAACTGGTTTAAAGGAGGTGCCTACAATCAGTCAGCTGGAAGTAACTCCTGTTAGTGCTAAAATTAACGAGTCCTTGCTCTCAGCTTTTGTTCATAAAGCATTTAATGTACATGTAGATGCACGAAGGAGTGACAATAAAGAGGTTGAAAGGAACATATTGTTTCAGCTAAAGAAAAAGGGCTTTGATGAGATTAAAGTTCAGATTGATACCAAAGGCGAAGTACAGTTAATCAGTGATAATAGTTTATCAGTTTTAGCAGACGAAAAAGTTGAAGTGAAAAGTGATTCTTCAAATATTGCACCTGATAAAAAACCAGTTGATATTTCTTCTAAAGTGATTAAGGAAGATACAGTTGAAACAAACATAATTACTAAAGAAACTGCTGGTCCGGAGCCGAGGGAAGAATCAAAAGCAACTCTTAGCAGCAGAGATACTTTACCAGGCAAGGGTGACGAAGAGTGGTTAGTCAACACTTCACTCAAACCAGGAACATGGAGGGGTTTTCTTACTGAAAGCAAAATCAAAATTTATTTGAAGGATCCCAACTATGATGAAAAACAACATCAGGGCTGGGCTCTTACCCGCTCGTTTACCTATGATGAAGCTGGGATAGAAAGGGCTCGTAGGACTTCAGAGTTTCAAGTTAAAAGAGAAGCAGGCACATTAACATTTAAGGGCTCTTTTATAGAAACTCGAGGCGAGGGTACATTTGAATTCCAGGAGAACGCAAAGCTTAAATCGTACCTGCAGGAGAATGGCTTGGCAAACGTGACTGAAGATTTGATGCTGCTTTTCTTTTTAAGCAACATTGATAAACAATTTTTTGATTATGTAAAAAGTAACGGGTATGCAAATATTTCTTCAGAACAACTGCGGCGGTTAGCTACTCATTCAGTTACACTTGATTATTTGAAGGAGTTTCTGCCTCTTTTGAAAGAGCATAATTACAAAGATGTTTCACTGGAACAACTGGTTAATCTAAAAGATCATAAAGTTAATGCAGCCT
>DASVST010000059.1:0-21576 GCA_036387965.1 Segetibacter sp.
GTGAGTTTGTGAACAGTTATGAAACAATACAGGTTGCGATTAACTATGTGAGGGCTGTCAGAAAACCGGTTTTAGTGCATGCGAAAGTTCCTTTATTAGGCCATCATACAAGTGGAGTTAGAAGAGAGTTTTACAGATCCAAAGAAGATCTATCGTTACATGCGCAAGATGATCCAATTCCTAAACTTCAAGCCTTATTAAAAAGGAATGGCCTTTTAGAAGATGCATTATTAAATATTGAGCAAGAAGTACAGAAAGAAGTTCAACAGGCTTTTCAAGATGCTTGCGCAGCTGCTGATCCATTGCCTTCAACCGTTTCTGATCATGTGTTTGCACCAACTACCGCTACATCGGAGACAGGAGAACGTTCACCCGCAAAGGGAGAAAAGATAATTATGGTAGATGCTGCTTTACATGCCATTGAAGAGATCATGCACGAGCATCCCGAATGTATTTTATATGGACAGGATGTAGGAAGAAGACTAGGCGGTGTCTTCCGTGAAGCAGCAACATTAGCAGAAAAGTTCGGCGATCATCGGGTGTTCAATACAGCTATACAGGAGGCATATATTATCGGTTCTACGATTGGGTTGTCTGCACTCGGCATAAAACCGATAGTTGAAGTTCAATTTGCTGATTACATTTATCCTGGGTTAAACCAGCTGGTAACAGAGATTTCAAAATCATGTTACCTGTCTAATGGTAAGTTCCCTATCAACATGATTTTACGTGTTCCTATTGGTGCTTATGGTGGCGGCGGTCCTTACCATAGTGGAAGTATAGAAAGTACTTTACTCACCATAAAAGGAATTAAGATTTGTTATCCATCAAATGCTGCCG
The DNA here is from genome assembly GCA_036387965.1 of Segetibacter sp. Classification (GTDB taxonomy): domain Bacteria; phylum Bacteroidota; class Bacteroidia; order Chitinophagales; family Chitinophagaceae; genus Segetibacter. Next base: position 841 of record DASVST010000059.1, read on the forward strand.
ATATGAAAGGCTTATTGAAGGCAGCTTTCCTGGATCCAAATCCAGTTGTAATGCTCGAACACAAAGGTTTATATTGGAGCAAGGTGCCCGGCACTGAAGAAGCAAAAACAATTGAGCCTGCAAAAGATTATGTACTCCCTTTAGGTAAAGGAAAAATAATTATATCGGCTTCGCCGGAGAGGATAGAACAAGGTGGATCAATCTGTATAATCACTTATGGAATGGGTGTTTATTGGTCGAAGGCGGCGGCTGCAAAGTTTCCCGGCCAGGTTGAAGTCATTGATTTAAGAACGTTATTCCCGCTTGATGAAGAACTCGTTTTCGAAAGTGTTAGGCGACATAATAAATGCCTTATCGTAACAGAAGAACAAATTAATAACTCCTTTGCAGAAGCGTTAGCTCAAAGAATAACAAAAGCCTGTTTTACTGCGCTGGATGGTCCTGTAGAGACACTTGGCGCTCTCAATCTTCCTGCTGTTCCGATTAATGTTGCACTTGAAGCCGCAATGCTGCCTTCGGCTGAAAAGGTTGCTGAAAAAATAGCCGCACTTCTTAATTATTAAAGCCTCAAATTTTTTAGAATGACGGGGAGTTGATTGCGTTATGCTGAACTTGCTCCAGCATCTCCTGTCATACAACTTCTTCAAGCACACAAGAGATCCTGAAATGAATTTCAGGTTGGCAAGGGAAGTTGGGTGCGTCAAGCAAAACTATTATATTCAAATTATTTGTTATTCAAAATTAAATAATTTAAGTTCGTTTCCCGTCCGTTTTTCCGTTCTGTGAATTGTATTTTGAAATTGGCACAATATTGCACCTATTAATAATATAATTTATAACTTATGTTTTACCCCGATACTATAATTGATGAGTTAATGCCAGATGCTTTAGTTCATACTCTTGATCCTGCTAACCAGGCTCCTTTTATTAACCACATTGGTTATTTTACTAAAAGTCGCCCGAAGATAGTGAGTACTGAAAATGAGAAAAGCAAAACGTTCATCACATCAGACTCCGATAAAGCGCTAAAGACCAGCCAAGTGTGGGAAGTTTACCACGGAGCTCACGGAACACTGCCTGAAAGCGTATTATGTCATCCATCAATTGGATATGCTACACGCTATGGTAACGTAATGCTTAACGGATTAGACAATGCTATAGGATACGGGCCCACGAACAACGGAAGCTGGAGACCATAAAGATTTCGATAAGTAACATTTATCCTTCTATTGAAAATATTGATTGAATCTAAACGGGTAAATAGTTCTACAAGTGTGGATTGTCATACTCATTTCTTCACTTCGGCGATATATTAAAGAGCAGATTTTTATCTGCTCTTTTTATTTAATGTAATTTTAAAGAAGTGAATACTTCTATTTTTTCTAGGTTCTTTTCTAATTCCGTTCTGGTTTTGAAGTTCTTTTTTGGTGTTTGAAGGCCTTCATATATTTTCCAATAGCATCTAAATCTTCTTTAGAAATTTCGTCTGCTTTAAAGGCGGGCATTACACCGAGACCATGACGTACCTGGAATTTCTTTATGAACGACGGTGCAGGATTCCAATTGATAGCCGGACCTAAACCAGATTCTCCACCCGGATGGCATTTTTGACAATGAATGTTATACAAAGATTGACCTCTTGCAATCATATTATTCTTTGGTATAAATCGTCCTTCTAATGGTTCGCTTATCCTTGAAGAGCAGGAAAGAAAAGATGAACTTCCACCTATCAGCATACAAAAAATAACAGCGTAGGTTTTCATGATTATTCCTTTGTTATTTTCCAAACCATACCGGTTTTCAGTTTGGGCACAGGTCCCATTTTCGTCATTTCCATCACACCATAATCAACTACGTATAAAGCTTTACCAGACGGGTCAAACTTTACTGATAATGGTCTTTCCAATCCGCCTTTCTTTAAAAAAGTAGCAGGACCGTTCTTTCTGCCTTTGTTTACTGCAAAATCATTTATCACACCATTCGTTACATCAACACGTACAACTTTAAATCCAACAGGCGACATTACTTTACCGGCCTTTGGAGCCATATCTCCAAACTGTGCTACAAAGGCTTCTCCCTGGTACCCGAACGCATCAGATTTAGAAAAATCAAATCCGTTAGATGAAGAGTGAACACCGAAAATGGCGACAGGCTTTGGAGGTGTGTTTGGATACTTTGCTAACAACGGCTGCACAGGATCTTTACCCGGTACTTTAAACTCCTCATCGTTTTGTATAGGCTTGCCTGCTGAGAAATCCGGCCAGCCATACCACATCCCATCTTTTATTTCCCACAATACATCGCCGGCTCCCCAAACAGGTCGGTTGCCCCTGTCGTCGTACCCGTTTTCAGTAACATATAATTTCCCCTGCGGGGATAAAGCAAGTCCGAAAGGATTTCTGAAGCCCCAGGCCACCAGTTCAGGTGCGCCGCCATCTATGGAGATTCGTAAAATAGCACCTGAGCATGGGATTGCACCTTTAATTAGCTGACCTTTTGTTGTTGATGTTCCAAAAGGAGAATATGCACCTGTACTAACTTTATCAGTTGTGTTGCCGGTCAACACATTTTCACTTTCGTAGTTATTACCTGTAAGTGTTATTTCAGCGCATGGGATATCATGAAAATTTTTCTTTCTTTTAAGCCAGCCAAACTCTGCATTATCAGGCCCTACAACACCAGAGTTAGTAGCAGTGCCTAATCCAAAATAGATATATCCATCTTTTATAACAGGTCCGTTAGTATGATGATCGCCAAAAGTTGGAAGCTTACTTATGAGTGCGGTCATTTTGCCATCTGGAGTAATTCTTAAGATTCTTCCACCTTCAACTTCTCCGCCTTCGGCGACATAAAAAGCACCGTTATAGAACGTAATACCCGACCAAGGCCCGTTATTAATGCCTGTAGCAATATTTGTAACAGACCCGTTTTTTTCTATCCGTAATAACTTAGGATTTCCAAAAACTTCCCCGTAAGAATAACCGGTTTCGATTACATAAACATTGCCTTTATCATCGAACGATACTGCGCTTGGAAAAGTAAATCCCGAAGCAACGGGCTCTATTTTATAGCCTCTTGGTAAGGCAATATCAGCAGCATTAACCTGCCTTTCGCCTGGTGTTTTTACCTGCCCACCACCGTGAGATTTCTTCATTCTATAACAACCGGTAAGGGAAGGAAATAACAAGGAAAAAGTAAGCAGCCGAATTATTTTCATAATTAGTTATTATGCTTTTTGGTAATCCTAAATACTAAATGCAAAATCTGAATTAGGTCGTAACTCCTCACACCTGATACCCTGAACCTCAACCTAATAATGCGGTGGATTAATATGTTTAATCTCATATTTATCACCTTTAGATAGAATATGAACATTGAGATCGCGGATGGTTATCAGTTTCTTTCTGCCAAATTCATCGATATTAGTATTTGATATCCTGAAGCCTTCCATAAATATCATGGTTCCTGAACCAATGATCTCGACGTCTTTCCCCTTCCTGACAACCATTGCAGTGTCTTCTTCTATTCCAATTCCAATGCATGTAGGATTTGTCGCAATAACCTGCGCTAACCTTATAAACCTGCCACGGTGTACAAAATGGGTATCTATACAAACATCTTTCATAAACTCAAGTCCGGTTGTAACTTTAATTTCACCCGCGAGTTCCTGCACTTCTTTGCTTCCTGCATAAATCATCGGTGTACTCATGGCCATTGCCCCGGCACTGGTACCGCCTATTACTATCTTTTCTCCTATATACCGTTCTTTTAACCGCGTTAAAAATGCAGTTCCCCCGTATAATGAAGCGAGCAATAATTGATCTCCGCCAGAAAAGAAAAATCCATCAGCAGTATTAACCTGTTCTTCTAATGATGTATCGTCCAAAACTTCCTGGCGTATATAATGATGCACATTTGTAACGTTTTTTACACCCAGTTCTGTAAATACTTTATAGTAGTCTTCAAAAGATTCTTCCTTAAGCGTACTTGCACTTGTTACCACAATGATGTTCGGATCTTCTTTGCCGGTAAGCTCAATAAAAGCCTTTAAGATCTCCTGGCCGGTAAAGTTATCAGGAGCAGTTTTGTTCTCCGGTTTATCTTCTCCTTTACTTTCCTTTCCACCAACTACTACTAATATCCCGTTTGGCTGCAGGTATTCGTGGACTTCTTCCATAATAAAATTTTCTTTATATTAGAAAAAAGTATACCATGACAATGAGGGGTAAACACTGCACATTATGCAGGAAAAGAAGCTCTTATGAAAATCGCTTGTAGAACTGGAGATCTAATTTAGGTTCTCAATGTTCTTATTGAGGTGAAATTCGTTGCCCTGGTAATGGCGGCTGGAAAGATTATAAACATCTGCGTTAGCCATTACATGTACCATCATATTTTCTACTGATATGGGCATGCCGGCTTTTATATCTGCTATATTATTATGGCGGATTTTTTTACCATCTATGATGGTAACGCTGCCAGCACCAATTGCGGTAATATGATCTCCTTTACTAACTATAATTCCCGTATCTTCTCCCAACCCTATACCGATAATGCCTGGCTGCAAAGCGACAGCCTGTGCAAGCCGGTTAAACCTTCCTCTTTTATCGAAATGCGTATCGAGAATTACATTGTGCAATAAGGCAAAACCCATGCTCATTTTAACTTCGCCCTTTAGATGTGCCCTGCCGGGGATGCCGCCATATATCATAGTATTACACATAGCCATTGCCCCGGCACTGCTTCCCGCAATTATAAAATGTTCATTTAAGTATCTTTCTTTTAAAATATCGAGAAACTCAGTACCGCCAAAGGTTGTAGATAACCTAAGTTGGTCGCCACCCGTAAACATTACACAATTAGAATTGATCAGTTTTTCAAGATTAGATTTGTTGTCAGCTTCTTCGCGGCTGCAGATATTTAGATGACCCACCTTGGTTACGCCCAGCTTAGAAAAGGCATCCGTATAAACCCTTGCCATTTCGCCGGGCATTTTTGAAGCAGTGGTTACAAGTTCGATAGAAATATTTTGTCCTTCTTCGCAAAGTGAAATGATACGGCTGAGCACACCCATTTCAAACATATTCAAATCCGGCTCACCTGTTTCAGCATGTACAGCGTTTCCTTTATTTTCTGCTCCGCCTACACATACTAAAAAGCCCTTTGGGTGGGTCATACAATGTTTTTTTGTAATGAAAAGTTACTAAAAGTATGCCGTGCAGGAAGATGATTTTTTGAGTCTGATGTTTGATGTCTGATCCCGATTTCAATTTTCTATTTTCTTACTTTGTATTTCAGATTTCTATTTTCGAATTTAGAATTTTAATCATGTTTTAATCATTATATCTTCAGTAGAACTCTATATTCGTTGACTGTTTCTTCTATCCAATCTCTCTGAGGCTGCCCCAACATACCTATATTAATTTGATTTTTTATTGTTGCAAAACTATTATTATGAATAAAAATTACTTTCTTTTTGGTGCTGGAGCACTTCGTAACCGATGAAAAAGCTACTAAACATATTATTCCTTATTCCTTTTATTGCTTTATCACAAAATCTACCGCCTGTTATCAGTGGTATAACAAGTTATACAACAAGCAATGGTAGCGTTACATTAAACTTTTCTGCTACAGATGATGGAAGTATTGGTGCATGGAAAGTATCTCTATTGAAATCTCCAACCACTGTTAAGGCAAATAAAATTGCTGCTATTGGTTCGTCTACAGGGTCGGGTGTGGGTTCAACAGGATATTCATCAATTAAGACAAGTGATAGTAGTCTATTAGGTAGATTGAAAAATTTTTACAAAAGTTATGGCTTAATTGATACAATCTTTAACCGTTGCGTCGCAAGTACTTATATCTATCAGGGTATGCCTACCGGTTATGTGCCACCAGTGAACGATGCCAACCATACCATAGATACAACAAGAAACCTAACGGCAGCTATGAACAGAGTTGGTACAGGAGGATTGGTATATGTGTTGTATCCAACAAACGGTTTTGATAATTATACTGTAGCTGAAGTTATGAACTGTATGCGGATCATGAGAGATACAGCAAATGCAAGAGGTATCAATATCGTATTTGGAACTACACAGCCGAGGGAAGGACTTGATTCTGCAACAAAGGTTAGATTACGACAGGCTTATGATAGTATAATGGTTCAGTTTCCAAATAATCATGTAGACCAATACTGGGGATTTATAGATGAGCCAAGAGGTATAAATGGAAATAACGGAACATTTTATAATCGAAGAAGAAGCGATTGGAAGGTTACAACAGATAGTATACATTTTAATGATGCAGGACACGCTCAATTTGCAAAGCAGCATATAGCTTTTAATGGTGAGGCATTGATGCAATCGGGGGTGACTATAATAGCACCTAACTCACCTACACCAACGATTACCGGACTATCAACAGGAACTTATTATTTCGTAGCAGCTGCACAGGATAATGACAGACTTTGGAGTTACAATGTAATAACCGTTAATGCCACTGCCTCCACCACCTATTATACAAAGGCTGTAGGTGAATTAACAAACCCGACTACTTTTGGTACTAATACAGATGGTTCAGGAACAACTCCAATAAATTTTACGAGCGACAACCAAATCTTCGAAATTAGAAATAGAACTTCAACAACAATAAGTGCTGACTGGACCGTTTCAGGAACATCATCTAAAATAACTGTAGGAACTGGTGTTGATTTTACAATTCCATCAACTAATAAAGTTACTGCAACAATAGATGTTAGTAATGGAGGGGAGTTAACTATATTAAATACTACATTCCCTACATTCGGCATACTTGCTACAGGATCAACTGTAGAGTATGCACAATCGTCAACAGTAAGTATTTTAAATTTCACCGCTAATGCTGTTACTTATTCAAATTTGAAGTTAACCGGTAGTGGAACAAAAACTTTTAAAAACAGTACTACAACTGTTACAGGTGATCTTACCTTTGATGGAAGTACTAATGGTACATTGACCTTAGATGCTGCATCTGCTGCTGTATTTACAACTGTTACATTAGGAGGAAATTTAACTTATTTGGGGACAGTAAATAATCCCGTAGATGCAAACAGCTATACTTTACAAACAACTGGATCGGGTACGCAAACTATTACTGCAGCCGGTAACACAGCTAGATTTTTCAGTATTATAACAGGCTCTTCGGGAAACAATGTGGTTCTGTCAACTGCAGGTGGTTCAACTAATACATTATTAGGAAATGCTGTCGGAGGCGGATTGACACTAAGTGCCGGAACAACACTTACATTGGGTGGAAATACAGTTACCTTTTTCAATGGTGGGTCATCTGTATTAGGCTCAGGAACAATCACAGGCTCATCAACGTCAAGTATCATAATTAATAGATCAGCCGCAAATACTTTTGGTACGCTTAATTTCACAAGTGGATCTCGATCATTGAACAACCTTACAGTTAATCATACAGGAACAACACCAACTGTAACATTAGGAACTGCTCTGGACATTTATAATACCTTGACTGTGTCTTCCGGTACTTTAGCGACAGGAGGAACCTTGACCCTAAAATCGGACGCAAATGGTACAGCAAGATTAGCAGAATCACCCGGAACAATCTCCGGCAACGTAACAGTAGAAAGGTTCATCCCCGTTAATACAGATAACGGACGTTCAGGCAAATCCTGGCGTTTACTTACCTCACCGGTTACAGGTACAACCATTAATGCTGCATGGCAGGGTGGTACCACATGGGATAGCGCTTCTGGCAATCTTGCAAGTACAGGACAGTATACTTTAATTCCAGGACAGCAACAGGCTAATGCAACTACTGCAAACAATAACGGTTTTGATTTTTGGAGTTATGTTGCAAACAGTGCTGCGTCGGTTCGTAAATATGTTGGAACAACTACAAGCGGTAGTTATACACCTTTAGTAAATACCACATCACCGATAACAGATGAACCGGCCTATATGCTTTTTCTTCGTGGAGACAGGAGTGTAACAAGCGGCACTGCAGTTCCTACAGTATTAAGGCCAACAGGTACACTTAGAACGGGTACACAATCATTAACGGTGAAAGGAACCAATACACAAAAGTTTACTTTATTAGGTAATCCTTATGCATCGCCTATCGACTTTGAACAGGTAATTCTCAACGCTGACAATAACACAAAAATTTACGAGCGTTTTTGGATATGGGCAGCTGACCAGGGAAGTTTTGGTGCATACCGTTTAGTAAACCGAACCGGTACAAATACGTACGAGGTTATTCCCTCCCCTTACAATATTGCCGGAACTACAGGCACAACAGCACAACATATACAAAGCAGCCAAGGCTTTTTTGTAGAATCTCAGCTAACAGCAGATGCAACTATCACAGTTGAAGAGAATGATAAGTCAAATCCGAGCAGTGTTTATTCTGTGTTTAGAACTGGCAACACAAATGAAAAACTAAACATCAACCTTAACCATTTAAATGCAGATAATACAACAACACTTGCTGACGGAGTGCAGGCAAAATATGATTCGGATTTTTCTGCATCAATTGCTGACGAAGATATACAAAAGCCTAACAATTTCAATGAGAACCTGGCGATTCAACGCAGCGGCAGTTATCTTATTGTAGAAGGTCGTCCCCTGGTGAACAGCACAGACACCACTTATTTAAACCTTTGGAACACCACACAAAGAAGTTATCAATTCCAGCTAAAGGCGGAGAACTTCAACTCATCTTCTTTATCAGCTTTTCTAGTTGATAAGTATCTTAGTACAAGTAAAGATATTAATCTCCATGGCGATGTTACGTCGATAAACTTTGCAGTAAACGGTGATGCAGCATCAAGAGCACTTGATCGCTTTATGATTGTTTATAGAACAAACACTACGCATCCTGTAAACTTTACAAACATAAAAGCTGCCCAAAAACAAACAGCTATTCAGGTTGACTGGAATGTAGCTACAGAAACAAATACCAGGAGCTACGAAGTTGAGAAGTCAACAAATGGTCAGCAGTTTGTAAAAGCAGTAAGCGTTGCAGCTACCGGAAACATTGCATATAACTGGTTAGATGTTATGCCTGCCAACGGTATGAATTATTACCGTGTTAAAGGCATCAGCGGCAATGGTGAGGTTAAGTACAGCGGCGTTGCAAGAGTAAATATGAACAGTGTCAAAACAGGGGTCACTGTTTATCCAAACCCCCTTACCGATAAAAGCTTTAATCTTCAATTAAACAATAAAGAAAAAGGAACATATACATTACGGTTAATAAATAGTGCGGGACAACTTGTTTTCAGTAGCGTGGTTAGCCATAGCGGAGGTTCGTCGTCTCAAACCGTTCAACTAAATAAAGAACTACCAAAGGGCATTTACCAATTAGAAATAACAAGGGAAGATAGAGCGAAGGAAACAATAACAATCATCAGCAATAAAGATTAGTTATGAAAGCCATGCAGAGTATTCAACTACGTCGAATAATATTTCTGTTTGTACTTGCTTTAAGTATTTCATTTTCCACTTACGCACAAGGCCCTGGAGGAGATGGAGATCTTGGCAATCCAGATAATGTACCTATAGACGGCGGACTTAGCCTAGCTCTTGCCGCAGGTGCAGGCTACCTTGTCAAGAGAAGGCATGATGCGAAAAAGAAAAAAGCAGAACAGGATAAAGAAATGTTGCCATAGAAATCAAAATGTGTCTTAAGAATTACGTTGTGCAGTAAGCCGAAGCCCATGCTTCTTCGTAAAGCGAAATGAGCATAGGCACTCCCATTTCAAAGCATTTAAATCCGACTGACCTGTTTCAGCATTTACTGTTGTTCCTTTATTTTCATCTCCGCCTACACATACCAAAAAACCCTCTGCTTAGGTCATAACAATCGTCTGATGGGAAGCTATTAAAGCATGCCATTGCAGATAGGTTAGTTTATACATGTTTTAGAGATAGATGTATGATGTTGAATGTAGGAACCTAGGCTTCTTAAAGATTAATGTCATAAGAGTTTATTTAATGATATATTCGTTGCCGCTTAAGGTTCCATATCCAATCTCTCTGAACTATTCTCCCCCCTAACTACCTGCGGTATAGACTAATTTATTAAAACGCTAAACAGTTTTTATGAAGAAACATTACTCTCTTAAGGGGTTTATTGTGGTGGTATTTTTGGTAGTTGTTGGGAAAAGCTGGGGGCAGACTTCTGTGCAGAATTTTGGTACAGGAGCAGGCTCACATACCAGCCAAACAGGTTCAACTACATTTCTTTCAAGTCCTACAAATGGAACAACATGGGCTAGAGCAGGTGCAACTGATCCTAATGCCCCTGTTATTTTAGCCAATACATCTAACCCATTGGGGACTACAGGTTCATTTGTAAGAGGAGTCGCTTCTACCAGTACTTCAGTAACTAAAGTATCCCCAATATTAGGATATACTGCAGGTAAAAGTTTTTATACAAAATTCAGTGTGTTATTTGGAGATGCGTCAGCGGGTACAAGTGCAACTTCAGGTTCATGGACTTATTTTCAAGGTAGTGGAACATCGTTCTCAAATGCTTCGGCAATAACAGGTACTGAAACATTTGTTGGTCTAAGATTTACTTTTGGAGCTTCGGGTGCAGTAACTCTAACAAACAACGTAAATGGAGCGTATAACTCAACAGGCTTATCAACGAACAGTTTTTCTCAAGGAATTGTTTACACAATTGAACTTGTTGGAAACAATAGCTTAAATGCGATAGGTTATCTTTATAATGGAACTAATCAAAACGTTGCAGTAGACAAATTAGATCTGTATATCAATGGAATTCAAATTGGTAATGATTTGGCTAAAGCACAATTAGCAAATAATGCTGATATTAGGGATATTAGTTTAACTGGTATAAACAGTGCTTCGAATGTCGCAAATATATTTGTTGACGATGTTGTTGTATATAATGCTATACCATCTTCAATTGGAAATCAAGCACCCACAGATATTTCCTTATCTGGCGATCAGCAATTTGAAAACAATGTAATAGGTGCAACAATTGGACAATTCATTACTACAGATGCTGATGCAGGTCAATCCCATACATATACTTTAGTTAGTGGTACTGGCTCTACAGATAATGCCTCCTTCACAATCGATGGAAATACTCTTAAAGCGGCAACAAGCTTTGATTACGAAACTAAAAGCAGTTATACCATACGTGTTCGAACTACTGATAACGGCTCGCCTGCACAATCATATGAGGAGGTATTTATTATCACGGTTATTGATCTTACAGAAGTAACCTATTATCCTGTAACAGGAGCAACAAATCTAGCTGCTTTTAATAATTGGACAGCAAATTTCGACGGAAGTGTAGGGTCTCAACCAGGTAATTTCTTTAATAATAGCTATATATTCAATATTAATAAAAACGCAGGAATTATTGGCACGTTATCACTTGGGGGTTCGGATTTACTTATTACTAATGGTGCGACATTAACTATGCAATCAACAGGAAGATTGGAAACAACTACTACAAATTCTGATGTAGATTTTAATGGAAACTCTGTGGTAATAAAATCAGATGCTTCAAACACAGCTTCGATCGGTGGCATTAGCGGCAGCTTAACAGATGCGACTAATGTAACGGTAGAGCGCTACATCCCCGCAAAAAAAGCATGGCGTCTACTAACCTCACCAGTAACAGGTACAACCATAAATGCTGCCTGGCAGGGTGGTACAACATGGGACGGAACCGGTGGAAATCCTACAAGTACAGGTCAGTATACTTTAATAACAGGCCAGCAACAAGGTAGTGCAGCTACAGCAAATGGCAATGGCTTCGATTTCTGGAGTGACATTGCAAACAGCTCTGCTTCTGTACGTAAATATCTTGGAACTACCACAGGCGGCAGTTATACACCATTAGCTAATACAACTTCTCCCATTACTAATGAACAAGCTTACATGCTTTTTGTTCGTGGCGACAAGAGTGTAACAAGTGGTACTGAGGTTCCAACGGTATTAAGGCCAACAGGTGCACTTAGAACCGGAACTCAATCATTAACGGTTAAAGGAACTAATACACAAAAATTTACTTTATTAGGTAATCCTTATGCATCGTCTATCGACTTTGAACAGGTAATCCTCAACGCTGACAATAACACAAAAATTTACGAGCGTTTTTGGATATGGGCAGCTGACCAGGGCAGTTTTGGTGCATACCGTTTAGTAAACCGAACCGGGACAAATATGTACGAAGTTATTCCTTCACCTTACAATGTTGCCGGTACTACAGGCACAACCGCACAACATATACAAAGCAGCCAGGGCTTTTTTGTAGAAGCTTTACAAACAGCAGATGCAACTCTTATAGTTGAAGAAAATGATAAGTCTAATCCAGGCACCGTTTATTCTGTGTTTAGAACCGGCAACACAAATGAAAGACTAAACATCAACCTTAACCATTTAAATGCAGATAATACAGCAACACTTGCTGACGGGGTGCAGGCAAAATATGGTTCAGATTTTTCTGCATCAATTGCCGCAGAAGATATACAAAAGCCAAACAACTTTAATGAGAACCTTGCGATCCATCGTAGCGGTAGTTATCTTATTGTAGAAGGTCGTCCGTTGGTAAACAGCACCGACACAACTTATTTAAACCTTTGGAACACCACGCAAAGAAGTTATCAATTTCAGCTAAAGGCGGAGAACTTCAGCTCATCTTCTGTATCAGCTTATCTAGTTGATAAGTATCTTAATACAAGTACTGTTATTAACCTGAGTGGCGACGTTTCGTCAATAAACTTTGCTGTAAATGGTGATGCAGCATCAAAAGCCATCGATCGCTTTATGATTGTTTACAGAACAAACAGTACACTTCCTGTAAACTTCACCAACATAAAAGCTGCACAAAAACTAACAGCTATACAGGTTGAATGGAATATTGCAACTGAAACGAACACCAAAACTTATGAAGTTGAGAAGTCAAATAACGGGCAACAATTTGTAAAAGCTTCGACCGTTCAAGCTGCAGGTAAAGACTCTTATGGTTGGTTAGATGCAGCACCGTTTGCCGGCATAAACTACTACCGCATTAAAGGAATAAGTGACAATGGAGAAATAAAATACAGCAGCGTTGTAAGGGTAAATATAAGTAGTGCCAAATCAGGTGTCACTGTTTATCCGAACCCGGTTTCGGAGAAAAGCTTTAATCTTCAATTGAACAACAAAGAAAAAGGAACATATACATTACGGTTAATAAATAGTGCGGGACAACTTGTTTTCAGTAGCATGGTTAACCATAGCGGAGGTTCATCGTCTCAAAATGTTCAACTAAATAAAGAACTACCCAAGGGCATTTACCAATTAGAAATAACAGGGGAAGATAGAGCGAAGGAAACAATAAGAATCATCAGCAATAAAGATTAGTTATGAAAACCATGCAGAGTATTCAACCGCTTCGGATAATATTTCTATTTCTTTTTGCTTTAAGTATTTCGTTTTCCGTTTATACTCAACCGGGAGGTGAGGAAGATCTTAACATCCTGACAATGTTCCTATAGACGGAGGCCTTAGCCTTGCACTTGCGCCGGTGCAGGCTACCTTGTTAAGAGAAGGCATGATGCGAAAAAAAAGAAGGCTGAAAAGGGCAAAGAAATATCACCATAGAAGAATGATTTAGATGTAATCTTCTGGTTTCTAACATGCTACCTACCAACACGTATCATGTTTTATATTAAATAAATAATCCCTCAGTTTTATCTCTATATTCGATGCTCGTTTTTGTGGTTTATAATCGCATCTAACGAGACTGAATTGTTCTATCATTCTCAAACTTCCTTATGAAAAAAAATTACTCGTTTTCTGGTTTAATGTTGTTGGTTTTAATGCTAACCGCAAGTACAAGTTGGGGACAAATTGCAGCTTGGGATTTTTTTGGTGAAAGCAGTCCAGCGACATCTGCTGCAGACGTTTATAATTCGAACCTGGACGCGTCCAATTTGGTCACTAGAGGACCTGGAGCTCCAGCCAGTACCGCCTCTAATTCTTTCAGAACAACAGGATTTCAAAATAATGGAATCTCTACATCGAACACAGATTATTTTCAATTCACCTTATCTGCCAGTACAGGGTATACCTTATCCTTATCAACACTTAATGCACGATTTGCAGGAACTGCAACATTTCGTGCCTCTCCTGGAGGTGTGTCTGCACAGTTTGCATACAGTTTAGATGGATCAACTTTCACATTAATTGGTAGCCCATTTGTAATGACCACTGATGGTGCAATGCCCCAAATTAGTTTGAGTGGTATTACAGCTCTGCAAAATATTTCCGCCTCCACTACGGTTACTTTCCGATATTATGCGAGTGGACAAACAGCCACAGGAGGATGGGGTTTTAATTCTCCAGCGTTAGGGCAATATGGGCTTTCAATTGGTGGTACAGTAGCAGCCGCAACAATTTCATCAGATGCAACTCTTTCAAACCTGGTATTAAGTTCAGGTACTTTAAACCCAGCGTTTGCATCTGCTACTACTACTTATACAGCATCTGTAGCAAACAGCGTTAGCTCTATAACTGTTACTCCAACTGCGAATGAGGCTAATGCTACCATTACAGTAAATGGTGTTCCGGTTACAAGCGGCAGTGCTTCGGGTGCCATCGCTTTAAGTGAGGGGTCTAACAACACCATTACTACAGTTGTTACCGCCCAGGATGGAACTACAACCAAAACTTATACGGTCACAGTTACGCGAGCCGCTGCTGCTGCAGCAGTACTAACGCTAACATCCCCTCTTGCAGACTTCGGCAATGTCTGCATAAATACAACAGCTGTTAGGTCTTTTTCGTTAAGTGGCAATAATCTTAATGGAGATAGCATATCTATAGCAGCTTTACCACGATTTACTTATTCTGAAACAGAAAATGGAGCCTATACAAGTACATTACGTTTTGGCTACACCGGAAATATGTTTACGGATACAGTAATTTATGTAAAATTTAGTCCAACTGCTGTCCAATCCTATAATGGTAATATTACTTTAAATGGAGGTGGAGTAAGTGATTATACAATTCCTGCAACCGGATCGGGTGTAAATACAACACCAACTGTAACTACTGAAAGCGCATCAGCAATAGCTGCTACATCAGCAACCATTTCTGCTACAATAAATAGTAGTGGTTGTACTACGATTACCAACTACGGTTTCTTTTATAGCACAAACTCCGGTTTTCCAAATGGAGAAGGTACAAGAGTAATAGCATCAAATTTAAGCGGAGGCACATATAGCACTAATCTTACAGGTCTTACTCCAAATATGAGGTATTATTATAAAGCCTACGTTACTAATGGTACTGATACAGTTTATGGTGCTCAACAGGCATTTAATGCCAATCCGTTACCTGTAACTATGGCTTCTCAGCCCGATTTAACTTTTACAGAAGATTTTCATGATATAGCAAACTGGAGCAATTTCTTTATTACAGGCGAAGGTGCAAACCATTGGGATGGACTTTCTGCAACAGCAACAGCACCAGCTACAGGCATTCCGAATCCAACTATTTTAACTGCTTCAACCTCATCATTTCAAGCTCCCTTCGGAAACCCTCCTGGTCCATCAAGTAGTGGTGGAGTGCATAAGGGTACAGACCAGTCACCGCCTACACAATCAATTGTATTATTATCTACGGGAGGAACAGATAATACTTCATCTGCTGCTATTGATTTTTATATGGATTTTACTAGCGTAAATGCAGGTACTTTAAGTTTTGATTGGGCTTCAGTAAACAATCAGACGGGAGATAGAAAAGGTTCAATGAGAATATATGGAAGTGTAAATGGCACCACCTTCACAGAAATACCTTCTGCTGCAGTTTTAAATTTTACTAATAACGCTCCCACAAACGGGTCGATAACAAATATTGCGCTGCCTGCATTTTTTAATAACAATCCTAATGCAATACTTAGATTTTATTATTATAACGCTACAGGAGGCACAACAGGCTCAAGACCAAAGTTGAGCATTGATAACTTAACTGTTACGGCTGTACCGTCAACACCATGTAGTACGCCAACTGCACAACCAACTTCAATGGTTTTCGGAACTAAAACGGACGTATCAATACAGGGAAGTTTTACTGCTGCAAGTCCCGCATCCGATCAATACCTCACAATTGTAAGTAACAACAGTACGCTAACATCAAACCCTATTGATGGTGTTACCTATAATGTTGGAGAATCATTAGGTGATGGAACCGTTGTTGCAAGAGGCAGTTCTTTGAATTTTACAGCAACAGGTTTATCACCTTCAACAACTTACTACTTTTTTACTTTTGCTTTCAATGGAGTATGTACAGGAGGTCCAAATTATTTAGTTACAAATCCTCTTACCAATAGTACAAGTACAAATGCAGCCTTTCCTCCATGTACAGCACCGGCATCCCAGGCAAATCAACTGGTATTTTCAAATGCTACAACAAGTTCAATTCAAGGATCGTTTACTGCAACTACTGCAGATGAGTATCTTGTATTAAGATCAACTTCATCTACGTTAACTGCTAATCCTGTAAACGGGCAGACATATAATAACGGAGATGTATTAGGTAATGCTACTGTTGTACAGAGAAATAATACTACATCCTTTATTGCGTCAGGCTTAGCCCCTGGTACTACCTATTATTTTTTCATCTTTAGTTCTAATTCGCAGAGTTGTGTTAATGGTCCTGCATATAATACAAATTCACCTTTAGAAGGTTCCCAGGCAACTATGCCATTGCCGCCTTGCGTTACGCCTTCATCACAACCTGCACTGCTAACATTTACTACAGGAAACACTTCTATATCAGGAGCATTTAATGCAAGTAACACTGCTGATAATTATTTAGTGATCAGAAGCACTTCTTCTACGCTCTCTGCAACACCTGCAGATAATGCAAATTACAGCGTTGGTACATCTTTAGGTGGAGGTATCGTAATAGCGAACAGTGGTTCATTAAGTTTTCTTACAAACAATTTAGCTCCTGCAACTACTTATTACTTTTTTGTTTTTGCAGCTAATAAAAACTGTTCTAACGGTCCAAAATATTTAACTACATCTCCTTTAATAGGTAATACCACAACAACTACTGCACCGCTAAATAATTTTTATTTTGGCTCACTGCATTCACACTCCGATTACTCCGATGGTAATAAAGACCGGCCAGGCTATACACCTGCTCAAGATTACGAATACGCTAAGACTGCAGAGTGTATGGACTTTTTAGGAATATCTGAACACAACCATTTCTCATCCCCTGACAACCCGGGTAATTTGGTTTCAACTTACCACCAGGGAACTATACAGGCAAATAATTTTAATGCATCAAATCCAAACTTTGTGGCACTTTACGGAATGGAGTGGGGAGTAATTTCGGGTGGAGGTCACGTAGTGGTATATGGAGATGGAATGGACGATTTATTTGGATGGGAATCCGGTAGCGGTCCATGGGGTAGCTCAAATAATTATGATGTGTATGTTCCAAAGAGCGTTTATACAGGACCGACAGGGCTTTTTAAAACAGTAAATGATTATGCATCGAAAAACACATTTGCCACATTAGCGCATCCTAACCAAAACGATTACAATAACCTTGCAAATATTGCCTATGATAATGTAGCGGATATGGCGATAACCGGAACAGCTGTAGAAAGTGGTCCTGCAAATTCCACCAACACAACCTATTCTAATCCTGGGTCACCATTATCTTATCTATGGTATTATCAAACCATGCTTTCTAAAGGATACCATTTAGGGCCAACGATTGATCATGATAATCATAATACAACTTTTGGTAAAACAACTTATTCACGTACTGCTGTTGTTGCGCCTTCTTTAACCAAAAGTGAAATCATAAAGGCAATGCGTGATATGCATTTTTATGCTACTGAAGATTGCGACAGTAAGGTTGATTTTACAATTAACACCAACATGATGGGTTCTGTAGTTACAGGTAGAAATGCTCCAACAATATCTGTTGTGCTTACTGATGCTACCACCAGCACTTCTTCTGCAATCATCAGGTTAATGTCTGGTACTCCCGGAAGTGGGACAATGCCTGTAAAAATTGATTCAGTTATAGGTAACACTCTTTATTTTATAGATGAAAATCTGGCGATAAATGCGACTGGTTATTACTATGTTGATATCACAAACGGATCATCACGTATCGTAACATCTCCTATATGGTATACAAGAACAGCGATACCTGCACTTTCAATAAATGACGTTACGACGACTGAAGGTAATACAGGTACAAAAATATATAGCTACACTGTAACTCTTAGCAGTGCTGCACCTGCAGGCGGAGTAACGTTTGATATAGCTACTGCTGATAATACTGCAACAAATGCAAGCGGCGATTATGTCAGCAAAAGCCTAACTGCTCAGACTATACCTGCAGGCACTTCCACTTACATTTTCGATGTTACGGTAAATGGTGATGCAATAGTTGAAGGCGATGAAACCTTCTTTGTAAATATTACAAACATTACCGGTGCTTCTGCTTCTGATGCGCAAGGTATTGGTACCATTCTGGAAGATGATAACCAGGCACCTACCAATATTACACTATCAAACAATTCTATAGCTGAAAACAGGTCGGCAAATAGTTTTGTAGGTAAACTTACAACCAGCGATCCTGATGCAGGTCAAGCTTTTACTTATACATTAGTACCTGGCTTAGGCGCTGATGATAATGGATCTTTCACTATTTCAGCAGACTCACTTTATACCGCAGCATCTTTCGATTTCGAAACTAAAAACTCTTATACTATCCTTGTTCGTGCAACTGATAATGGATCACCATCTCAATTTTTTGAAAAGCAATTCACTATTGCCGTTACCAATGTAAATGAGGCACCGGTTATAACATCAAGTGGTGGCGGAACAAACGCAAATGAGAACGTACCTGAAAACACTACAGCTGTTGTTACCGTTGTAGCAACTGACCAGGATGCAGGCTCAATAGTTACCTATAGCATAAGCGGCGGTATCGATCAAAATAAGTTTACGATCAATACAACAACGGGAGCATTATCATTCATCACTGCTCCAGACTTTGAAGCACCTACAGATTTTGGTGCAGACAACATTTATGTAGTAACGGTAAGATCAAGTGATGGCACACTAACGGACGAACAAACAATTGCAGTAAGTATAAGAAATGCTAATGATAACGCACCTGTAATTACATCAGATGGTGGCGGAGCAACAGCAAGCAGGTCAATACCTGAGAATACTATGGCGGTAACTACAGTAACTGCAACGGATGCAGATGCAAATACAACAATGAGCTACAGTATAAAAGGTGGATCAGATGCAGCTAAGTTCAGTATTGATGCTTCAACAGGAGCGTTGAGATTTATTACAGCACCTGACTTTGAAGCACCTACAGATGCAGATGCAAACAACACCTATATAGTAACAGTAAGAGCAAGTGATGGAACGAACACGGATGATCAGACAATAACTGTTACCATTGCCAATGTTAATGATAGTCCACTGCCTGCAAATCTTGTAAATGTAAAAGCCTACCAGAAAGGCTCAGCCATACAGGTAGAGTGGACAAGTGCAACAGAGATAAATGTTGACAAGTACGAAGTAGAGAAATCCACGGACGGACAAAGCTTCACACCAATTGGAACAGTACAGGCAAGAGGCAATAGCACCAGTCATGTAAACTATAGCTTAGCTGATCACCAGGCTCAAACTGGTACTAATTACTACAGGATAAAATCTATAGATAAGAACGGAACAGTACAGTACAGCAGTGTTGTAAGAGTGAATGTAGAGAAAGGCAGCGGAGCTATCACGATCTATCCGCACCCGGTAATGAACAACACCATCACTTTACAATTAAGTAACCTTGAAAGAGGAAAGTACACTGTAACGCTAACCAACAAGTTAGGTCAGCAGTTGTATAGTTCTGTTATAGAGCACAACGGTGGATCATCAACACAAACACTGCGCATAACTGGTAGTTTCCCTAAAGGAACTTACCAGTTGCAGGTGATTAGTGGAGATGTGAGCATGACAAAGCAGTTGATAAAGAATTAATCAGCCTAAAAAAAGGAATGGGTTCTTAACGGAAGTTAAGAGCCCATTTTTTGCATCATGTAGTAACGTTAATGCATCACCAAAACAAGTATAAAACCAACAAAGATTTTTCTTGCTGGTGATAAGTTTGCCCATATCTTCCATTTTGAAAAATATAATTCGTTCTGCTGAATTAACCCTTTACGAAAAACTTATTCTTTTCCCTTTCATTTTCTCCTCTCATTTTTTATTTTATGTAGGTATATTTAGTACTACAAAATGAGTATTGCTGCCTAATCTTAATAGTTAAATATTTGATTTTACTTCAAGATTCAATACACCCCGCAAAAAATCTAAAATGATTTAATCTTCTTACCTTAAAATGCTACTTTATGAAAGTAAAATTCTACACACTGCTCTTTACATTATTTGTTTCTTTTACATGTCTAGCACAAATCCGCTACGTTACACAAAATGGTGCAGGCACAAAAGATGGCACCTCCTGGGCTAATGCTTATGGGGAAACTGAGTTTAGACCCAATTTAGCTAATGCTGCTTCGGGTACAGAATTTTGGGTTGCAACAGGTACATACAAGCCGGGAACAACAAGAACTGCATCCTTCTTTATCCCCGGTAACGTAAGTGTTTATGGGGGTTTTGCAGGGGGTGAAATGGCACGTAACGACAGAAAC
>DASVST010000060.1:0-1825 GCA_036387965.1 Segetibacter sp.
TGCGCTTTCGAATCTGTGAGAGTATGTAAGAAAAGCTAAGTTTTTGTAACCGATGAAAGCCTCACCAAAAAACGCCAATTGACGGGTGATTCTAAGATTAGGCAAGCCGAAATAATTCCTTAACAACCTTCTTCTGGATCCTTCCAGCGTATTGCTGCTATCTGTACTGCTTGAATCTTTTAAATTAGTACCGAATATTCCAAATTGGCTTGTTTCAAGATCCTGCCACATGGTACCCCCCAAAAGCCTTGTACTAAACTTACCAATTGTCTTTTTAGCAGTAGCTGTAATTGTATGATTGTATCCTTTATATGTTCTGTAGTAATTGTCCAATGTGCCCCCTTGAGCAACGGTTAAGAGAAATGATTGGGGATGTGTAAATAGGTAACCATCCTGTTTGTAAGTATCATAACCGAACCTTCCCGCTAATGACAACCATTTAAAAGGATTGATATCTACACCCAATGTTCCGATCCATCTTTCATTAAAATCCCCGGCTTTATTGTTTTTAGCACTCCATAATGGGTTATCGTAATCTGAATTATAATTTGCATTAAAGAGCTGATTTTTACCGCCATATTCATTTTCGAAATCTCTTATATCATTATTAGCCGGCCATAAATATAAACTCTGTAAATAGCCATTCAGACCCTTAGTTGGCTTTACGTTATCAGACTTTGAATAAGCAATAGATGGGGTAATAGTGATGTATTCTCCAAGTTTGGTGTTGTTTGATAGTTTGAAATTATACTTCGTATAGGAGTTATAAGGTATTACTCCCTTACTGTCGAAATACTGACCTGATAATCTAAATCCTACATTTTCCTTTCCGAATTCCAGGCCAAGATTATGAGTTTGTGAAAAACCGGTTCTGTAGAAATGATGAAGATTGTCAAATAGAGGAGTTCCTTCCTTCCACACGGGTCCAAAAGAAGTAAATTGTCCTGCAAGTGGAGGAGGGGTAGGGATGCCGCTTGAACCCGGGCCGTAATCATTATTTACCTCAGCAAAACGGTTTATCTTCTGCATACGAAAATTGTTATCATAGCTAACCCGAATCTTGCCTGCTGTTCCTTTTGCCCTTTTTGTGGTTATTACGATAGCGCCATTACTAGCCTGGCTACCATACAAGGCAGTAGCTTCCGGGCCTTTCAATACTGTAACTGATTCTATATCGTTTGGATTGATATCAGCTATACGATTCGTAGCATCGCTATTTCTATTTGCCCCATCAGAAGCAAGTCCGATACCGCTGCCACCCTGGGAGTTTGTATTTAGAGATTGATTATCGAGGATAATACCATCTACAATAAATAAAGGTTGATTATTGCCCGATAAAGTATTAAATCCTCGAAGTACAATGCTGCTGGAGCCACCGGCTGCGCCACTAGTTGGAGTAACTGTGAGCCCCGCCACACGCCCTTGCATTCCATTGATAAAATTCTCTCTTTGGGTTTGCGCAATATCGGATCCTTTTACAGTTTGTACAGAGTATCCTAACTCCCTTGGATTTCTTTTGATATCCATAGCAGTCACTACTACGTCCTCCAGCTGACCACTAGTGGCACTCAAAGAAATGTTGTAGGATCGGTTTGCACTTACCTGTATGCGTTGGCTAACAAATCCCACAGATGTAAATACAAGTGTGTGACCATTGGCAGCAACTATGGAAAAGCTCCCTGCAGCATTGGTGGTTGTTTTGCGATTTGTTTGAGCATTCGTAACAGTTACTCCTTCGAGGGGTGTACCTTGATCAGAAGAAACAGTTCCAGTAATAGTTCTTTCCTGGGCAAATAACTGAACTGACATCAACAGCATTGCGGCT
>DASVST010000061.1:0-11462 GCA_036387965.1 Segetibacter sp.
CACCAGTTCCTCTTCTACATCTAATTCGTTTTCTGATAAAAAATCTTTTACCGCCTGCTTATCATCAACACTGAAAGTTCCTTCAATAAAACATTTCTTTTGCGCGTTTTGTAAAATAGAAGTATCAGCTCTCTCTCCTAAAATAAGACTCAGCGCACCCATTAAAATACTTTTACCCGCGCCGGTTTCACCAGTGATTACATTCAGTTGCTCAGAAAACTGAATTTCAATTTCATCAATGATTGCGTAATTCTGTATAAGCAACTTTTGAAGCATGAAGTAAAGATAATGGGATAAATATGACAAAATAAAGATTCAAAAGGCGGAATATCGAAGAAGTAAATTATACTATTATACTTGATTCTCTCTCCTCCCTTTAGGGCAGGGGCTATTGCCCTTTACAACGTTGAATGCCAGCCTTTGCTTTTTGATCTAACGAATCTTTGTAGTCATGATCTTCCATAGCTAAACATTTCTCGTAATAAGAAATAGCCGTTGCTTTTTGTCCGCGCTTTTCATAGATGAAGCCTATTTGCAAAGCAGCCCTTGCAGCATAATATTCTCTCCGGTTAATACCAAGCCTGATCGATGACTCATATGCCTTTATCGCAGCATCGTCATTTCCAACATCATCGTAAATACGTGCAACTCTATAGGTGAACTCTAACGCATCTTCCGGCTTCGGAAAATCTTTGCTGCTTTTGCCATGCAACAAGCCTAATGCTTCTTTATGATAACCTCCATCATTCAATAATCTTGCTTTCAACAGAATCACGTTAGGCCAAATGCCTGTCTTTGCTTCATTGTGCGCCTTCTTATCTGCGTCAGTATCGGTACTTCCTGATTTTAAAAGCCGTTGTCTTGTTTTTTCTGCAGCAGCCATATTTCCCTGCAGGTAATATGCCCAGCTTAGTTTTTGCAAAGCATCTTTCAAATAAAATTTCCCACTAAAGGTTCTGGCAAATCGTTCAAAATAAACAGCTGCATCAGCATAGTCCTGTTTATACAATTCAGCATAACCCATTTCAAAGTCCCAGACAGTCGTATTAAGATATTCACCTGACTTGTTCCTGTTAAGTACTACATTTCTTGCGAATCCGCTTTGTTTATTATTGCGACCAAGGTTAGCAGCCAGGTAAGTGAATAAATGGTTGTTTACAACATCAAGTTTTTTCGTCTGTATGTATTGATAAACTTCTTCAGGTTTGTTTTCAAGATGAAATTTAAGGAAGCAGTAGTAAAATGTAGCCTCGTTTGTAAACAGCCTTGCCCATTGATCATTGCTGTTTAAAAAGTTTTGCATTAACTGCATTCCACCGCTTATTGAACCTCTCATTCCAAACAAACTTGCGGCCCATTTATAATTTTTAGGAACAGTACCAATAGCAACTTGCAACGGTCCGTAAATCATGTTGTTTGGTTGAAAAGAAGGGTATTTACTTCGGTTGTCTTTTATGAGCGAAAAAGCACGCTTAAAGTCCCAACCGGCACTAAGCCTCTCACCAAACTTAATACCAACAGCAGCACGCTGCATATAGATAACTGCCCTGCTAAAATAATAAAATGGTGAAGAAGATGGGCCATCTTCAATTGCATCTAAGTGTCTTCCAAAATTGTCTTTGCGCTTCTTGTACTCAGCAGGATCTTCATTAAAAAACAAGACAAAGAAGTCGATATAACTATCCAAAAGTTGAGGTATAAGGTTATTTGGATTTTGTTGCCTTGCTTTGGCTATCAATTGCTGTCCGGAGGATAACTTCAACTTTGTTATTTCGCTATAGGCTTGCTGGCAGGTAGTGTTAAAGTCAAAGACTTTTTGCGCCGTGACTGTAACGTTTGAAAAAACTATCAAAGAAATAAAAACCAGTTTCTTCATCGATAAAAATTAAGAAGATATAAACTGAAAACAAAAAGGGTACACGTAGTACCCTTTTTGTTATTTAATCGTAATGCGAATTATTTCGTTTCAACAGCATCATGTAAATCCGGATCAACTAAAATACGTCCACAGTTTTCGCAAACAATGATCTTTTTGTGTTGCTTTATTTCACTTTGCTTTTGAGGGGGAATTGCGTTAAAGCAACCACCACAAGAGTCTCTCATTACAGCAACAACACCTAATCCATTACGGTAGTTCGTTCTTATACGATCGTAGCTAAAAAGTAATCTTTCATCTAATGCGCCACGTGCTTCATCGCTACGGCTTTTAAATGCAGTTTCTTCTTTTTCAGTATCAGCAATAATTTTCTCTAATTCACTTTTCTTGCTATTTAAAACACCTTCTTTAGCAGCAATTTGCTTTTTTGCGGCATCTAATGTTTTAGCTTTTTCACCAACTTCTTCGTTTGCATCTTTAATGTGCTTTTCTGCAAGCTTAACTTCCAGTTGCTGCATTTCCATCTCTTTGTTGATGGCTTCAAACTCACGATTATTTTTTACATTCTCGCTTTGCTTCTCATACTTTGCTATCAAAGCCTCGGATTCTTTAATAGCCTCTTTCTTCTTATCAATAAAATCAGTAATACCATTAATCTCTTCTTCAATGCGCATTTGACGAGCATGTAAACCCTGAATTTCATCTTCAAGATCGCTTACCTCAATAGGTAATTCGCCTTTTAAAATTTGAATTTCGTCAAGTTTGGAATCAATTTTTTGTAGCCTAACTAATGCGGATAATTTTTCCTCAACAGAATAGTCTTTTACGCTTGCCATATTTTTTTAAAGTTTCAATTTTAGGTTTTGTTGTTTCTTTTTTGTTACAAACCTTAGTAACTCCGATTAGTCATCGTTGCGTCGCATTACGTTCATCTTCCGTTCTTTGTTGTATCTGTTGGTTTCCTGTGCAACGAGCTAAATAAAATAATTAACCGGGTTGGTTTTTATTTCACTTTTTCGGACGGCGAAGGTAGTAAAATTTGACTGTAAAACCTCATGGAGCAGGTCAATTGTAAACTGCTCACTTTCCCAATGCCCAATATCAGCAACCAACAGTTGATTATCAGCATCAAAAAACTCGTGATACTTTACATCAGCCGTAATATAAACATCTGCTATCGCAGACTTTGCCGTGTTTATTAAGAAACTGCCTGCACCTCCGCAAAGAGCAACTTTCTTTACTTTTTTATTTAGTAAGGGTGTGTGCCTGACAACGGAGAGGTTAAATTTTTCTTTTACGAGTTGCAGGAACTCCTTTTCGTCCGCTTCTTCTGTAAGTTCTCCAAGTAAGCCACTTCCGACGTCTTTAAAATAGTTGGCAAGCGAAATTATGTCGTAAGCAACTTCTTCGTAAGGATGTGCCTCAATCATTGCTGCAATTATTTTCTTCATCCGGTAAGAGGGAAAGATTATTTCCATCTTCACTTCATCTTCTTCCTGTCGCTTTCCGATCTCACCTACAAATGGATCTGCACCATCTTCGGGTTTAAAACTCCCTTTGCCAGGCAGAACAAAACTGCATTCACTATATTTTCCAATATGTCCGCCACCTGCCTTAAATATTGCTTCTCTAACTTCTTCCATATGATCAACCGGAACAAAAGTCAGCAGCTTCATTAAATTGTTCTGCTTTGGTAAAAGCACTTGCCTGTTTTCAAGACCTAGTAAGTCCGCCATTTTACCATTTACGCCTTGTAAAATATTATCAAGGTTTGTATGAATAGCGTAAATCGAGATGTCGTTTTTAATGGCAGCAATAACAGCTCTTTCTATATAATTTTTGCCGTTGATCTTTTTTAGTCCGCTGAAGATAATGGGGTGATGGGCAACAATCATATTGCAACCTTGCTTCGCTGCTTCAAGTATCACTTCTTCTGTCGCATCCAGTGTGCAGATTATGCCTGTGCATTCATCTGCGGGCTTACCTGTAAGCAGTCCGGCGTTGTCGTAACTTTCCTGGTAGGTGGATGGCGCAAGGTCTTCTAAAACATCAATGACGGATTGAATAGTTATCATATTAGATAGTTCTGCCGGGGTATTCTTTTAAAGCCTGTTCTAAACAATCCATTGCAGCATTAATAGCGTCAACGTTTAACACATAAGCGAGCCTTACTTCCTGTTTACCCAGGCCTGTGGTACCATAAAACCCTGTTGCGGGTGCAAGCATTACCGTTTGTTTATTATGTTCAAAGCTCTCGAGTAGCCACTGGCAAAAGGTGTCACTATCATCAATTGGCAACTTTGCCATTGCATAAAAAGCTCCACCAGGATTTGGGCAGAAAACACCTTCTATGTCGTTCAATCTTTTTACAATAAGATCACGACGGCTTTTATATTCGGCTTTGGTTGTACTGAAGTAATCTGCAGGTAGATCGACTGCCGCTTCCCCGGCAATTTGTGCAAAGCTCGGCGGACTTAATCGAGCCTGTGCGAACTTCATAGTGGCATCGAGCAAAGCTTTGTTTTTTGTAACAAAGGCACCAATTCTTCCGCCGCAGGCGCTATATCTTTTACTTATGGTATCCATTAATACTACATGATCATCAACATCCGTAAGATGCATCGCACTCACTTGTTTTTCTTCGTAAGTAAACTCCCGGTAAGCTTCATCGGCGAATAAATATAGGTTATGCTTGATGATCAGATCTTTCAATTGCTGCATTTCCTCATCACTGTATAAATAACCTGTTGGATTATTTGGATTGCATATAACAACAGCTTTTGTTCTTGGTGTAATTACCTTTTCAAAATCTTCTATAGGAGGTAAGGCAAAACCATTTGCGATATTAGAAGTGATCGGCACAACATTTACGCCGGCTGCTACTGCAAAGCCATTATAGTTTGCATAGAATGGCTCCGGAATTATTACTTCATCACCAGCATCTAAGCAAGCCATAAAGCCAAATTGAATAGCCTCGCTGCCACCGGTGGTTATTATTATTTGATTATAATCAACGTGAATACCTACGGAAGCATAATATTCAACAAGCTTTTTTCTATAGCTTTCGTTTCCTGCACTGTGGCTGTATTCTAAAATGGTGAAATCAGAATTACGAACCGCATCCAAAACCTGCTTTGGCGTTTCTATATCAGGTTGACCGATATTCAGATGATAAACTTTTGTCCCTCGTTTTTTAGCAGCCTCAGCGTAAGGCACTAACTTTCTTATAGGAGAGGCTGGCATTGATTTGCCACGATTGCTAATACTTAACATGGCACAAAGATAATTGCTGCCTCAATTAAAGTGGATTATCCAGCAAATAAAAAAGCTGCTACCAAACGGTAACAGCTTTGAAAATATATAAGCAAATTGATTAACTCTTCTTCTTTGCAGCGGACGAAGGCTTAGCAGCCGTAGTATTTGCTGTAACAACTTCGCCATTAATATTTAGAATTATCGGTTCAGCAGTGTTGGCAACCTTTACAGTTACCTTCTTTGTAAAAACACCTGTAGATGCAGCATTGAAAGTTACTTTAATGTTATTCGAAGCACCCTTTGCAATTCCGCCTTTTGGATATTCAGGCTCTGTACAACCGCATTCTGCAGTCGCATTTTCAATCACAATTGGTTGGTTTGAGATATTCTTGAAGGTAAAAACGTAAGTAACCGGAACGTTTTGTTTGATCTTACCGAAAGAATGCGTGGTTTTATTAAATTGTATAGGAGCTTTTTGCGCAAAGGCAGTTGCAACAGCAAAAAAAGCAACTAAAAGAAACGTGATCTTTTTCATGAATAAATTTTGTAGCTAGCCAATTATTGTGCGCCGCTGTTTTTCATTTTTTGAACAGGTGCATTTACAGGAGCAGGAGTTTCAGGAACTTTATATCCTTCACCAAAAAATTTTATTTGCTTGCTTGTACCGTTGCTGAAAAATATATCAGCAGTTTTATCAAACCTACCTTCAGTACCGCCGTTAAATCCTAAGGTTACTTTAAAAGTTTCTCCCGGAGCATATACCTTAGTTGCATCGTATTTAGGTGTAGTGCAACCGCACTGAACATTCACTCTCTCGATTTTGATTGGCTCTTTTGAAATATTTTTGATGGTTACATCAAATTCAACTGGCTTACCAAAAACAATTTTGCCAAAATCATGATTGGCTTCTTTAAACTCGAGTACTTTGTCAACA
Source organism: Segetibacter sp. (assembly GCA_036387965.1). Lineage (GTDB taxonomy): Bacteria > Bacteroidota > Bacteroidia > Chitinophagales > Chitinophagaceae > Segetibacter. The sequence goes on from DASVST010000061.1 coordinate 6,066, forward strand.
TCCGGAGCAGGAGCAACGGTTGCTACACTTGTTGTAGTTGCTGGAGCCTGAGCGTTCGCTATGAAACCAATAAATAAAGTGCTTAGAATAAAAGTCAATTTTTTCATATTCTTTTTTGATTTTGAGGTGTAAAAGTATAGATTCTCTAACGAAATTCCATGCCGGAAACGTATAAGCAGTTGATTTAAGTTTTTATTAATATTGTTAAAGATCGGCAGCACGTCCTTTCTAAACCAGTAATTAAGGTAAAATAGGTTTTGTAGGTGCAGAATAATATTTTTGTGAAATGGATAATATACAACCAACTGTTGAGGAGAATGATGATGTAATGTCGTACGACGGCTTCAGGCAAGAAGTACTGAACGATTACAGGGTGATGATGGAGAGCCGGGAAACCAGTTTGCTCGGACGCAGGGAGGTTTTAACAGGTAAGGCCAAGTTTGGCATTTTCGGCGATGGAAAGGAGGTGGCACAGGTAGCAATGGCTAAGTTTTTCAAACCTGGCGATTTTAGATCAGGATATTATAGGGACCAAACCTTCATGTTCGCTTCTGGCCTGGCGACGATTGAACAGTTTTTCGCACAGTTATATGCAGACCCTGATGTAAATAATGATCCATTTAGTGCCGGCAGGCAAATGAATGCACATTTTGCATCTCCTTTTGTAAGTGATAATGGCGAATGGCTTGATCTGGTAAATCGAAAGAATGTGTCGAGCGATATTGCACCCACTGGCGGTCAAATGCCGCGGGCACTAGGACTTGCATTTGCTTCGAAAGTTTTTAGAAGTCACTCTGAAAATACAAAGTTCTCAACCTTATCAGATAAGGGAAACGAAATTTGCTTTTGTACAATCGGCGATGCAAGTACAAGTGAAGGTCACTTTTGGGAAACAATAAATGCTGCCGGTGTATTACAGGTGCCATTAGCTGTTTTTGTGTGGGATGATGGTTATGGTATTTCAGTTCCCAAGAAGTACCAGACAACCAAAGCCTCTATTTCCTCTGCACTTAAAGGTTTCCAAAAAACAGAACTCACCAACGGAATTAATATTTACAAAGTAAAAGGCTGGGATTATGCAGGCATGTGCGAGGTATTTGATGCAGCTTTGGAAGAAATGAGGCAAACGCATGTTCCCGCTATTTTTCATGTAGAAGAAATAACGCAACCACAGGGCCACTCAACAAGCGGAAGCCACGAGAGGTATAAAAGCAAAGAAAGGTTAGAGTGGGAGAAGGAATGGGATGGAATTAAAAAAATGAGAGAATGGATTATTGCTAATGGTTTGGCAGCGGAAGATGAATTGGCTGAAATAGATCAGCGTGCAAAAGATTTAGCAAGAGAAAGCAAAACAAAAGCGTGGGATAAATTCATTCAGCCAATTAAACAACAGGTATCAACTGCTGTTGAGTTGATCAATGGGATGATGGTGAATGACATTGATACTTTCAACCAGTTAAAAGAACTTTCTTCAGAACTTGAAAAGCAACGTGAGCCGAACAGGAAAGATGTTTTAAAAACATTGGGAAAGGTTCTGACTCTTGCTCCCTTTTCGCCTTCGGCAGAAGAAATAAAAAATTATTACAACGAATTAAAGGAGGAAAATGAACAGCTGTTTAATACATACTTATATAACGAGGGATCAAAATCTGCATTAAAGGTTAAGGAAGAAAAACAAACCATAGCTGATGATGCATTACAGGTAAACGGTTTCGAAGTTCTGAATAAGTATTTTGATCAACTACTTAGCAACGATCCCCGGGTTTTTGCTTTCGGAGAAGATGTAGGTCAAATTGGTGATGTGAACCAGGCGTTTTCTGGTCTGCAGGAAAAATATGGTGTCAACAGAGTATTTGATACCGGCATACGTGAGTTAACTATAGTAGGGCAGGGCATAGGAATGGCTTTAAGGGGCTTACGACCAATTACAGAAATTCAGTACCTGGATTACCTTCTTTACGGATTACAGCCATTAAGTGATGATGTTTCTACAACACATTTCCGTACTAAAGGTCAACAAAGTTGCCCGATCATCATTCGTACAAGGGGTCACAGGCTCGAGGGTATCTGGCACAGCGGTTCTCCAATGGGAATGATAATAAATGCACTTCGTGGAATGTATGTTTGCGTTCCCCGCAACATGACACAGGCAGTTGGCATGTACAATACTTTGCTCCGTGGTAACGATCCCGGCTTGGTAATTGAATGTTTAAACGGGTATCGCTTAAAAGAAAAATTACCTTCAAACCTTTTAGACTTTACTGTGCCTCTTGGTATACCTGAAACGATTAAAGAAGGTTCAGATATAACCATCGTGTCCTACGGATCGACGTTAAGAGTGGTTGAAGAAGCAGTGGAGGTTTTGGAGAGGATGGAAATAAGTTGTGAAATAGTAGATGTACAAACTTTGTTGCCTTTTGATATTCATCATAAAATTATTCAGTCGCTAAAGAAAACCAACCGCATAGTTTTTGTTGACGAAGATGTACCGGGTGGAGCTGCAGCTTATATGTACAATAAAGTTTTAGAAGAGCAAAACGGCTACAGGTATTTAGATGTCGCTGCTCGTACAATTACTGCAAAAGCACATCGTCCATCTTACGGAACGGATGGCGACTACTTTAGCAAGCCTAATGCTGAAGATATTGTTGAGGTGATAAGTGAAATGGTTAAGGAGTAGCTTTTAGATAACTGCATCTCCCGTTGCAACACGCCCTTCATCGTCATCCTGAATTTATTTCAGGATCTCTTGGTGTGCTTTTTTACTTTCTCCAGGAGATGCTGAAACAAGTTCAGCATGACGTACATTATGGTGCAGTATCATAATGAAAATGAGTTAATGGTCAAAACTACAATGAGTACTAGTCATTTAGTGAACATTATCAAATTGTTGCGGTATTATTCCAGGAGTATCTAAAAACTTACTTCTTAATTCAGGAGTAGGGATCCAGCAGGCTTCTTTTTTGCCAAACCATTTATAGCGGTTATTACCAATAAAAGTGTAAACAGCATCACGTATAAATGCCGGAATAATTATAAATCCGTAGAGCAGTTTGGAAGCCCCGCCTAATTGTTTTGCAACCATTAAAGCACCGGTAGATCTTTTATAAACCCTTCCATTTTGCACAAGAACAAAGGAATCTAACTCAGTAGTAGGTAAGTTATATTTAGCAAGCAGTTTCTGTCCAACGTCTGATTGGAGAGAAGCAAACCTGAAGATGTTTTTTTTATCTCTTTTTATAATATACTGAACACTGCTGCTACAAAGATTGCAAACACCATCAAATAGTACAATAGGATTCGATGTGGGTAGATCAGTTGAGTCCATAGCAATAAGCAAAGTTAATGAACCTTAATGATTGCTATTTGAACCACCAAGTCTCCAAGGCTCTAAGTAACACTAAGCTTTGGTGCAGCTTTGGGTTTTAGCGGCTTAGTGGTTTAAACAAGAACAAAAACTATTTAAGATTATGATAGACTTTTTGTACATCTTCATCCTGCTCTAAATGATCAACTAATTCGAGTACTTCTTTTGCCTGTTCTTCATTAAGTTCTACTGTAGTGGTTGGTATACGTGTAAGTTCTACAGTTATAGGGGTTATGCCTTTATCTTCAAGCGCTTTACTCATTGTACCAAATTCTTCGAAGGGCGTGCGAAGAATGATATTGCCGTCTGCATCTTCACCAATTTCTTCAAGCCCGTGATCTATTAATTCGAGTTCGAGCTCTTCCATGTCAAGCCCTTCATTCTTTATCTTAAATTCTCCCATTCTATTGAACATGAAAGCAACTGAACCATTGGTGCCAAGGCTTCCCTCACCTTTTCTAAAATGCATGCGCACATTTGCAACGGTACGGGTAGGGTTATCTGTTGCCGTCTCAACCAATACTGCTACGCCATGCGGCGCATAACCTTCATAGGTAACTTCTTCATAGTTGGTCATGTCTTTACCCATTGCCCTTTTTATGGCCGCTTCCACACGATCTTTCGGCATGCCAACACCTCTTGCATTTGTAAAACAACGGCGAAGAGCAGGGTTAGTGTCAGGATCAGGTCCACCGGCTTTAACGGCGATGGCAATCTCCTTTCCTATACGGGTAAAGTTTTTTGCCATCTTGTCCCAGCGGGCAAACATGCTGGATTTTCTAACTTCGAATATGCGACCCATAATAAGTTTTGAAAAGTTTAAGGTTCTATTTTAACCGCAAATGTACAATATGGTGGCATGAAAAAGCCGTCCCTTATAAGGGAACGGCTCTTAAAACTATAACTACTTAAAACTTCTTCTCAAGTGGATTAACAGGTTCTCCATCATTAACTGGTTCTGGTCTGTTGAGACGCATGCCATATGTAACCAAGTGAATAACAGCAAAAACAATTGAGATGTAGAACAATGTTCTGTCGGTGTCAAAACCAACAGTATACTGATGTAAGAACCCTGCGACAACGAGCAAGAGTGCCAGCCCTAAGCCAGTGTAACGTGCTATTCTCATTCCTTTTCTTGTAGTGGTACCATTACCAAGTGCACTATGTTTAGCACCATAAGCAAGATAAATATCAATACCAATCAACATCCAAACTAACAACCTTATCCACGTATCCATTGGTAAGAATACCATCATAAATAAACAGGTTACAATACCTAGAATTGGAACTAACGGTACCAATGGAGTTTTGAATGATCTTTTGAGCTCAGGCATTTTTACACGCATTACCCAGATGCCGATACAAACAAGTATGAAAGCAAATAAAGTTCCTATACTCGTCATTTCACCTACTACTCTTGCAGGTACAAATGCAGCAAAAAGGCTAACAAACAACATGAATAACAGGTTGTTTTTTGCAGGTGTTTGTGTTTTAGGATTAACAGTCGAGAAGATTTTAGGAATCAAACCATCTTTACTCATACTGAAGAATACACGGCTTTGTCCCATTAACATTACAAGTATAACGGAAGCATAACCGGCAAGAATTGCAACTACAATTGCTCGATTCAACCACGGGTAATCCGGAGTAACAGTACCCGAAGCATCAGCAGTACCCATTTGGTCAATTGCAAGTGCAACCGGGGCTATACCATCTTTACCTGCAAAGGTTGTATAACTTGTAACACCAGTCATTACGTGAGCAAACAATATATATAACACTGTGCAAATCGCTAATGAGCCTAATATACCCCAAGGCATATCGCGCTTTGGATTTTTTGCTTCCTGCGCAGCAGTACTTACTGCATCAAAACCAATGTATGCGAAGAACACAATCGCAGCTGCACGAATAATTCCACTGAATCCGAACTCTCCGAAGTTGCCAGTGTTATCAGGAATGTATGGGTTGAAGTTATCGTTATTGATATAACTCCATCCAAGAACGATAAATATTATAACAACCGCAATTTT
>DASVST010000062.1:0-5995 GCA_036387965.1 Segetibacter sp.
TATCCTCTGAAAACCTGAGCTTCGATGGAATGATTTGCTGTGCAGAAAGACCAGCAAAATAGTCGCTTGAATATAACCATACACCTGCATTTATATCAGGCGTCAGCCTATTGAGATAACCACTTCCTGCTACAGCAGGGTCGACAGGATATTGTGTACCAAAATCCAGCTTACCTGTGTTTAAAGTCATATTCTGAAGACCCGCAGATATACCACCTGCAATACTTGTTCTTTCCGAAATTCCCCTGTGGTAAGCATAGGTACCGTAAGCAGCAAACCTGTTTAATGGACCTGCTTTGTCATTGATCATTGTAAAACCAATACCATGATGTGGGGGCGCTGATGTATAATCCTGCCAATAGGACTTTCCTCGAGGATTATCTCCGGAAGGAGAAAAACCTGTTGCTGTTTCCCTTGTGTAATCGCTTTTTCTTAATGGTGCATGAATGGTTACATAAGTTGTAACAGGTGCATCCTGTAAGCCTACCCACTGGTGACGATGACTTATTTTTACATCAGTATAATTTTCAATACCTGCAACTGCCGGATTAATGATGTAGTTATTGATTACATACTGTGTGTAGTGAGGACGCTGCTGCGCAGAACAAGTGAGAGTGTAGATGACTGCAAAAACAATCAAAGCTAATTTCAGTTTTGTCTTCAGTGCCATATTCACTTGTTTAAATTCATTTAGGTAGAAGCTATTTTAAAATTGTTACAGAGCCGGTTAATTGCTTCCTTCCATTTTTTGGGTTGATTATATAATAATATACTCCCACCGGCAAGGCAACTCCATTATATGTTCCGTCCCATTGTTTTGGGTAACCGGTAGATTTGTAAACTAACTGGCCATACCTGTTAAATACCTCTATAATAGCCCCTGGGTATGTTTCAAGAAACTGGATATTCCATGTATCGTTTATCCCATCTTTATTTGGTGAAAATGCATTTGGTACCTCTGGAGCAACAAGTACTTTTACAAAAACCTGGTCAATTGCGGCACAGCCACCTTCTCCTGTAACTGTTAGCTTGTAAGTAATATCAGCCAGCGGAATAATCGTCGGGTTCAGGATTGATGGATTGCTTAGATAAGTAGAGGGCGACCATAAAAAGCTAAGGTTATTACCTGTCGCTTTAGCATTTATTGTTGAAGAGCCTCCTTCTAAAATAAATAGATCTGGTCCTGCATCTACTTTTGGATTAGCTAAGACGGTGATTATTTGACTTGCAGAATCTTTACATCCTGAATTTGTTGTATAAGTATATTTAATAGGTGATTGACCAACACCCGCAGCGGATGGAGTAAATAAACCAGCCGGAGAAACACCTTTACCAGTAAAAGTAAAACTACCCGCTACCCCGCCACTTTCAGAAGCTTGTGTTATTTGAAAGGCGTTCTCGTCAATACAGACCGAAGGAACTGTAGTAAAAGATACTTTAGGGCTTCCGCTAACCGAGATAGTTTTAGTGGTTTCGTTTACGCAGGTTCCACCTGAAAAAGCTCTTAATTTAACCTGGTAATCTTTTGATGTTGACAATGCTGGGTAACTATTTGAATATATTTCATTTGGCGATGGATTATCATCAGTAAATACTACCGCCGGCTCAGTTGCCGCATCCCACAAAACTTCAACTTTGGTAACTGCACCAAAATCAACACTGGATGTATTCTGGATTTCTACTTTTGTATTACTGCAGAGTCCTGCACTATTTAGCACATTAAAATTGGCAACAGGTATAGATCCATTAACAGTAAAGTCTCTTGTAATTGTTGACGAACAACCATCTTTGGAAGTAACTGTCATACTAACCTTATACATTCCAACAGCAGCATATTTGTGCCTTGGATCTTTTAAAGTAGAGGTGTTAGGATTAGTAGCACTCGCATTATTATCTCCGAAATTCCAAAGGTAAGTGAAGCTGCCCTGGCTCCCGTCGACAATAAAGCTGCTATCTAAAAACTGAGCAAATGCATCATTTAAACATACTTCTGGTAAAATAATGTTTGCAGTAGGTTGAGGATTTATGGTTACCGGTTTAGTTACTGAATGCTTGCATCCTTTATCAGTCTCTACATCTAACTTAACAGAGAAATTACCTGCAGCAGTGTATGTTTTTGTGAACGGTGTACCAGATGAATAAGAGACAGCAGGTGTTCCATCACCAAAATTCCAGCTCCATTTATTTAAAGTGCCGGCATTTGCTAAAGACTTATCAGTAATGGTTATTTCTTTTGTTTCGCAGGTGGGAGAAGAAGTTGTGAAATCAGCAACAGGCAGAGGGTTTACAATGGTCGATTTTGTCATTGTATCACTTATACATCCCTTATCAGTAATTACAGATAATGTAACAGTCTTTGATGAAGCTGTTGCATATAAGTGTTTTGGATTCTGCAAAGTACTTGTCCCTCCATCACCGAAAGTCCACTTCCATTGAACAATATTACTGCCGCTACCATTACTTTGATCTATAAATACAGTAGAATCACCTAAACATACTTCAGGATTTACAACAAAATTTGCTTTAGGCTGAGGTAGAATTGTATTAACAGATTTCACCACATTGTTTGTACAACCCTGGGTGCTTGTAGCTGTTAACTTTACATCAAACGGTCCTGCTGAAGTGTATTTATGTAACGGATCTTTATCAGTAGATGTTTGGTTATCGCCGAAATTCCAGTTGTACGTCATTGTACTCGCATCACTGATGGTAGTCTTATTTATAAACTGGGTCTCGCCTACAGGAAGACAAACCACAGCAGGAAAAGTAAAATCTACAACCGGATTTGCATTTACTACAACGTCCTTAGTAAAGATGGTGCTTTTGCAACCCGTACTTGTCTCAACCTGCAAGGTTGCAGTATACGTTCCTGTGGTGGTGTAAGTGTAATTTACCGGAGCACCTGTGGTATTGACTACGGCAGGTATTCCATTACCAAAAGTCCATATCCATTTGATGATGGTTCCGGATGAAACTGTTGATGCATCAGTAAATGTTACCTGGCTGCCTGAACAGGTATTTGCCGAGTGAGTAAAGCTTGCCTGTGGCTTTGTGGTAATAACAACAGGTTTAATCATTTCGTTTATACAACCAACATCAGTAATTGAAAAGAGCTTAACATTATAATTTCCGGGAGTAGTATACACCTTTTTTGGATTTTTTACCGAATCAACAGTTCCATCCCCAAAATCCCATCTCCACTTTATAACAGGTCGGTTGTTTCCGTTTGTTGCATCGGTAAAAAAGGTTGTATCAGATACACAGCCAGATTGTGTTAAACTGAAATCTGTAACAGGAGGGTCGTAGACATTTACATCATAATTAATTTCCTGTATTCCCGGGCAGCCTTCTGCTGTCTGGTTGTTTACAATAACTTTTATAGGATAGACACCCGTAGCTGAAAAAGTATAAGAATTAGCTTTTTGCTTGAACATGTATAAAGTCTTACCATCCTTTATAAAAGTGCTATCAGGCACTGGGGCGTTATTGACGTAGTTTGTGTTAGGTGAAAGGTTTGGATTATTATTAAAGTCCCACGTTATTGAAGTAGGCTGATATGGCAGAGTAATAGAAAAGAAGAATGGCGTGTTTTTGCACGTAGCCGGCTCGTTTATTATAGCATATTGATTTTGCAACGTTACATATTGGTATAGATCCTTCACATTTGTACCCGCATTATACCCATAGGATTCTACCTGTCCATATCCGTATGCTACCGCAATAAATCCTGAGTCGGCTGTTAGGGTTTGCACAGGATTGGTCAAAGAAATATTTGTTACATCCTCTTGTAAATAAGAATATGAAGTTGATGGAATCGGAATGAAAGTTCCTGTTGGTGCCTGGTTATTTATTTTAAAACTGCTGATTGCAGAATTCTTAATTATAATATTTAAAAAACATTGTGTAACTGCACTCTGCCCTTGTGGAACGAAATTTCTATGTGCTGAAAACACTGTGATGTTGCTGATTGTTTGTTCAACCGGATTTATCACCACCATTTCGGGATCGGCAGGGAAAGGACATGCTGGTTGATTGTTTCCTCCACAAGTCAACCCGTTGCGGGAATCACAACTCTGAGACACCATAAATTGTACTAAGGAAACAGGCTTGTCAGCTTCTATAAAAACCGGACTAGATGTTTTGAACTCATAATAACCGGATGTTAGTCCTGTAAGGGTGGTTTTTATTCCATTTTCAGTTTTTGTCACAACAGTAGTAGGATCATCTACAAAAACCTTTACTATGTCGTACGAACGATTTTTGAAAGGAGCGACTAAAAATTGTTTACCCCATGAACCTGTAGGAAAGAGCTGCTGGTATAAATTATCTCCGCCACTTGATATTGGTGATGTACAATCAAAAGCAGACCAGGTAGTTGCTGAAAATACTGTTATGGGCTTGCAGCCCCCTGTTGAACCAGCTATTGATTCAACCTTGGTTCCTGAAATATCTGAATTGCGATTAAACTGCAACTGGTAAATATCACCGGGGTTTGCAAGAACGACATCGAAAGGAGTTCCGGCTGGATGACTTCCATTTCTGCTTGCAACTGACGGCGTTATTCGCAAAGTGGTATTTGCTTCAGATGCCATTACTGCTATTTCTCCATAGCCATAATCTCCTCCCCCATTACCAACATTTTTATAGCTTGGAACTATATATTTTTTACCCCAAACCTTTGTAGGTAATACTAAAGTAGCCGCAGACCTTGCACTTCTTATAATATGAGAATAAACTGCAACTGGTTTATCTGAGGTAACTTGGATACCGGCGCCAGATTGAATTCCATCGGGTGTTGTTAGGTAGACACTTGTATTCGGCGCATCACCTGTAGCATTGGGCCCTATAAATTTCCGGGTTACGCTATTAGCGGCTACCGTAAAACTTATTACGGTGCTACCCACTTTTATTTGTCCTGAAGCGTTTACATCTGAGGTAATGTAAATACCCATTGCTGAATTTGTACCATCGATGTGCGAGGGATATGCAATCCAAAAATCAGTGCCCTTATTAGAAAAGTCCTGTGAAAATGAGTATTGGAAAGTAAAAACAAATAGTAGTAATAGAAGTCTGCTCTTCATGGTCCGATTAGGGGCAATTATATAAGTGCAATCTACGTATTAGAAGTATTGCTTTACAAAAAAGGGCTTTAAAATAACATTAAGACGCAGTATTGAACCTAGATGATGCTTGGTCAAATTTTTTTAACAGTGTTTAGTATTTGAATGGCAGCTTTATCTTATAATAGTTACAGAACCTGTTATCTGTTTCCTGCCATTTTTTGGGTTAACTATATAATAATATACTCCAGCTGGTAACGGGCTACCATTTTTAGTTCCATTCCAAGGTGTAGAATAACCAACGGAAGTAAAGACAACCTGTCCATACCGATTAAAAACTTCAATAGTAGCACCTGGATATGTTTCCAAATATCCAATATTCCAGGTGTCATTTATGCCGTCTTTATTTGGAGAAAAAGCATTTGGAATTGCAGGAGATTTTAAAACCTTTATAAAAATATCGTCACTTGCCGAGCATCCACCTTTTGCAGTTACAGTAAGTTTATAGGTTATATCATCTGAAGGAGTTGAAGTGGGTATTTGAATTTTAGCGTTATTTAAGTATGTCCCGGGACTCCATAGAAAACTCAACTCATTACCATTAACTACAGAATTAATTACACTTGAACCTCCTTCTAAAATGATAAGATCGGGTCCCGCATTTACAGTTGGATATGGGTGTACCGTTATATTATTTGATGTAACTACAGATGAACATCCTTTATCGTTTGTTACTGATAAACTTGCTGTAAATGTACCTGCATTGGCATATTTTCTACTTGTATTTTGGGTTAAAGAAGTTGTCCCATCTCCTAGTTTCCAGTCCCAAGCAACAATATTTCCCGACACTCCTGAACTTGCATCTGAGTAAACAAAAGCAGTACCCACGCATGCTTCCGGTGGTGCTATAGTAAATGCCGCCTGCGGTGGATTAT
>DASVST010000063.1:0-5276 GCA_036387965.1 Segetibacter sp.
CTTTCTGCCTGTATAGTGAAGAAAGACGGATATAGATTTCAACATCTGGAATCTCTTCAGCTTCTTTTTCTAACAAAGCCACTTCAGTATCAATATCACCCTTTGCTATTTGTGTGATTGCTGAAACTTTCATTAGGAAATTTGCGGCAATATAATTCTTTCAATCTTAGATAGTAATGGTCGTTAACTCCTTGTTTAGGGATGGTGGTCCAAACACCTATAATAATTAAACAGATTCCCTAATTTGTGCATTCAGAGATGAATTAGTAACCTTTTGATAATATACGCGATTACCCACCTTTACGTATTCGCAGTGGTTATATAGCTTAACAAAGCTGCACAGCCGGTGCTACATAATAGTTCGTTTTATTAATAGAATTAAATACAGAGGTTGCGGATTTCTTAAGGATTGTTGTAATTGGTTTTAGCCTCTTTCTGGCTAGTAACGCACTATATGATAACCCTGTATTCTTACATTAGAAAAAATACGTTATATAGTATTGATCTATATTGAGATCTAATTGAGTAAGGTTTCAGAGTTAACTCACATTTCTTTTCGGTAGTGTTCCGAGCCATTTACATGGCAGTCCATAAGGATATATAAGATAAAGTAGAAAGTGGCTTAAGCCGCTATTCAACCACAGGTAATTCGCCCTGCTATTATTTCGAGGAAAAAATATTAACTATCTCCAAAAGAATGTTGGAAGAAAATCAGATGAGCATAAATTCCATTGCTTCGCTGTTAACTTACGATTCATCAAACTTCACAAAATTTTTTAAAAGGTTCACAACCACAACACCAAAACAGTACAGGGAAGACTTTTTACAAAACATTGATGAGAAAAAAACTGAACTAGGTTTATCAGGTGACAATGGCAGGTGTTTTTAAGGTGCATTAGTAAGTGCCACTTCAAGAATACAGGAAAAAGGAACTTCAATAGTTAACTCTTTACCTTACTTAAAGTGATTGAAGTACCGTAACAACTGCCTTAATTAAATCACGATCCACTTTAGAGCCCTCTATTTTTTCTGTATCTCCTAATGCTCTATAGTTGCCTTCCTCATCTCTTTCAATGGTTATCGAGTGCCACCTAAATCTACTACTATATGGTTAACATAACCAAACCTAACAACATGCGCTTTTAAGGATAATTCTTTATTCTTAAAAGTCACTGGTATTTCTAATGTATCCATCCTGTTTGTTCATACTTTCGTTTAGTATATACGAACAAAGAAAACCAAAAGAACGTTATCGTGATAAGAGTATAACACTCTTAAGACATAAGGTACAATATCCCTTATACGTCAGGATAATACACTTTTAAAATTTATTGCGGTCCTCCACTTTTCCGCTCCTTTCTTCATTGCAGCAAAGCTGCTTCCATTCGCATTACTCACTCACTGTTTCCGCTACGGCATAGTCATGCCATAACTCCAACATCCTGCTGCGGCTTCATTTCACCGGTAGCTGCATTCAGCCATTTGCTTCGAAGTCAAATACAAAGAACATTGTAAGTCCGATAGCAGCTTTAGAGAGTATTAACTGCCGTTAGAGAAATTACATAAACAAAGCCTCAATATTCCGATTGAAGCTTTCTTGAATGTGTTAGTAAGTACTATTGATGCCCAAGTACTTTTATCCTCTCAATCGTCCATAAAAATAACTGAAATCACTAGCTGCTCCTTCGATCAATTATTTCGTTTAAACATGGCAAAGTGCAGATGTTCCATCAAAGGATCCTATATCTGCTTACAAAGGTAGGTGAAAGTAAAATGTTGTCCCTTTTCCTACTTCGCTGTCTACCCAAATCTTTCCTCCCTGGGCCTCAACAAATTCTTTTGATATTGCTAAGCCTAAACCTGTGCCTTTTTCTTTTGAGCCGGGAACCTGAAAGTACCTTTCAAATAGTCTTGGTAGATGTTCTTTATCTATCCCTGGGCCATAATCCATAACAGAAAAAATCATACTGCCTTCATGATGTTTTGCCTGCACTTCAATGTTACTCTTGCTGTACGAATACTTGATGGCATTCATGAGATAGTTGTTTAGTACCCAAGTTGTTTTATCTGCATCAGCATTTATCGAAGGCAAATCTGTAACGGATATATTTATAATCTTTAACTCCTTTTCCTTTGCATTCCCTGATACGGCTTGTATTGCGTTTTCAATAATCTGGATTGGGTTTACCTTTTGCACATTCAACTGTATTCTACCCGCCTCTACTTGTGACATATTCAGTAACTCACTTAGTATTTTAAGCATCCGCTGATTATCATCTTTCAAACTTGCAATTAATTCTTTCTGCTCTGAAGTAAGTGAGCTTACCCGTTCGTCTTCCAGCAACTTTAAGCTAAAATCAGAAGAGGCTAAAGGAGTTTTAATCTCATGGGAAATTGTGGAGATAAAGTTTGTTTTTGCTACATCCAGTTCTTTAAAGGAAGTAATATTTTTTATAACAATTACCTTGTTGTTTGCATCACCTTGGCTAACTTCTAAAACTTCTTTTACAAAATAGTTTTCCCTGTTGTCAACCACAATTTTAAATGGTGTTGTTCCTTGGTTCTCAATCACAAAGGCGAACAAGTCGTTTTTGGTTATTAGCTCGTCAATTGTTTTTCCAACAATATCCTCGGATCTTAAGCCTAATAGCTGCAATGCCTGATAATTGGCAAAAAGGACACACTTGTTTTTATCTACCCCAATGCTTGCATCCTTCAGACTGTTTATAACCGCTTCTGCGCGGGTCTTTTCAAATATTAGTTTGTTTAGGTTGCTGCTTTCGAAATATTCCAGACGTGCAGCCATCTCATTAAATGCATCTGCTAGTTTTCCAAACTCATCTTTGTTGTATATATGAATACGGTGCTTGTAATTCTTATTAGCAATCTCTTTTATAGCCTCAGTCAACCGGCTGATGGGATTGGTTACTACGGATGGGAAGTTTAGAATGAAAGTGAAAGCAACTAGAAATACAAGCCCACCAAGGCTGACAATAACGGTGAGAGCATCTTCTGCTGTTTTCTCTGCTATCCTGCTTTTATTTTGAATAGCATGCATGTTGACCGTGAGAATAAATTGGAGTTGTTGTTCTATTGATTGAAGATTCTGCTTGGTAGTATCGCCTGACTTTACCTTTGTAAAATTTCTTCTTAGATTATTTGTTGCTTCTCTTTCCCCTGGCTCGGTAATGTTTGCCTCCTGTTTTTTTAAAGCATCTTCAAATTTCTTTGTTGATTGAGCGTCATTGCCTATTACACGGTCCAATTGCTGTTGCATGGTATGACAATAGGATAAGCTTTCATAGTTATCCTCCAAAACTTTTTTGCTTTCCTCTTTCAGCTTTACCATGTAGAAAATTCCAGCCCCACCTGTTAATACCAATAACAGGAACAAGAACAAAGTACCTAGCCATATCTTTCTTTTTACATTTAGCGCCATTATGAAAGTATAACAAGGTCAACATCATTTTTTGAAAGCGTCTTCAACAACTGATTAAATACACTCGTTCTTAAAATGATTTGAAATAAGTTTAAATGCGGCTTGCCTAAGCAGATTGTTGTTATTCCTTTTTCATTCACGGTGTCAATAATTGCAGATGCAATATTCTCCCCTTTCTTCTGAATTACCTCTGCACCTAACTCTGTTGCATTTTTAAAATTATTGATTAAATGCCTTTGTGTTGCTAAAGGAATTTTATCTGCTGCTTCTTTGGGCGGTTGAACATATAATACGTACCATTTACTGTTGTAGTAAGACGCAAGCCTTGCTGTTTTACGGATTATTCTTTGTCCTATTTCGTGGTTCGATGAAACACAAGCCAAAAAACGTTCGTGTCTGAAAGGAGTTTGTTTAGCCGTTATTTGGTGGTCAACTTTTCTTTCTACCTGCCCTGCGACTTCTTTTAATGCCAGCTCACGAAGCTGTAATATTTTATCAGGCTGAAAAAAGTTTTGTAATGCCTGTTGCACTTTAGCATGGTCGTAAATCTTACCTGCTTTCAGCCTTGTTATTAATTCGTCTGCGGTTAAATCAATGTTCACTACTTCATCTGCAATCTGCAACATTTTATCAGGTATCCTTTCTTTTACCTCAACTCCTGTTATCTCTTTTACATCTTCATTTATGCTTTCGATATGCTGAATGTTTACAGCCGATACTACATCAATGCCTGCTTCCAAAACATCTAATACATCCTGCCATCTTTTTTCATTCTTGCTGCCCGGAATATTTGTGTGTGCTAATTCATCTATAATCACTACTTCAGGGTGAAGCAACATTACTGCCTGCACATCTAATTCTTCTAATCGCTTTCCTTTGTAGAACACCTCCCGACGTGGAATGATTGGCAGCCCTTCAATCAGTGCCTGGGTTTCTTTTCTGTTGTGTGTTTCTACATAAGCCACTTTAATATTTGTACCATTTTGTAGCAGGGCATGAGCCTCCTGTAACATGCGGTAGGTTTTACCTACGCCTGCACTCATGCCCAGGTATATCTTTAGCTTGCCCCCTGTGCTTTTGTGGTTCAGTTGTAAAAACTGTTGCACCCTTTTTTCTTTATCGTCAGCTTCACTCATACTTAAAAGCTCAAGGCAAAAGCAGTGGTTATAAAAGAGTTTGTATTCTTCATTGTGCTGCCCTTCGCAAAAATGTTATCCTTACTATTTAGCGACCTTGCTTCGACACGGAATAACATATTTGAAGATGGGGTATAATCAATATTCAAAGAAACACCTATTGTCTTAAACCCGTTGGTAGTACCTGTTGAAATGATGACACCTTTTTCGTCTTTGTAATATTCGCCCCTTGCAGTTAAGGAAACTTTTGGGCTAACATTTAATTTTGCAATGAGAACAGGTGTGTACCATGTGTTCATATCTGAATTGGTGCTACTCTTTTCTTCCGCACCAATGTCGAAGCCTGCTGTTATACCAAACTTATCGCTCACCTGAAAAATGCCGTAGATATTGTGGTAATAACGCATTTGCCTTACGCTGTCGGGTTTATCAGTACCGATAAATGTGCTATAGTTTAAAGTTACCTTACCTGTAGGCTTGTAGGTTATTTGCGTTCCAAAATTCATAAGAGAATTGCCATCAACACGTTTGATACGTTGCCATCCGTTCAATGCAAGACCACTAAACACCCATTTATTATTATTGGTAGTATTTGTAAGTTTTACACCTGCTTCATAGTAAGGCGAGTTGTCTGCAACAATGCTACGTGTAAGTGTCCAATTATCTTTTCCAATAGCGCTTTCAAAACCAATGTGCGATGG
>DASVST010000064.1:0-3805 GCA_036387965.1 Segetibacter sp.
TGCCACAACCACATTATTGTAAATGTTGGAATGAAATCTGTAAATGGAAGAAACTCTTCAACGAAGTTGAAGATTCCACCGAATGCTCCCTTAACACCTCCAAATAACTGGAAGAAAATCAATCCTGAAATAGGTGCCCAAATTGCGTCGCCTAATTCGCCTAAAAACGGAAGAGCATACGTGCCATAGCCAATTACATCCATGATAATGCATACGATCAGCGACGGTTGTTTTTTCATTTTGATAGAAGTTTCGACGTAAATATCAAAACACCTACCAAATAATTCCAAAAGAGTTATTGAGCGGAACTTTAACTAAAGCGCTAATTAGTTCATTGCGTACTTAGGCAGAAGGTTTTGAAGAAATTCTTTCTTCTTTTCACGATGAGTTTCAAGAATATGGTCTTTAAGCTGGCTGCGTGTATAAGCAAGGTGACTGTGTGTTTTGCCATCGAACACTTCGAGTTGGTATTTATTTATGAGTGAATAGACTACTTGTATTTCTCTGTCAAAATCGTCTTCTAAACATGATTTAAAAAGAATCTTCAGAGCGCAGAAATATTCAGAATCGATATTCTTTACAGCTACGATAAAATCTTGTTCTTCTATTTGTAATTGAGAAGCAGATTGTGTAGCGATATGATTGATGCGATAATTTTCTTTAAGAAACTCTTTTAATCCTGATAAAACAAGATCATTATTTTCAGGATTATGGATCGGAACTAAAAGGATGTAAGGAACCTCATCAAGGATTGCAACAGAGGATTTAGACTTCAGTATCATATATTGGGTTTTCTATAAACATAGATGTATTTCAAAGTAAATTGGTTGCTTATTGCTACCCTGCATAAACATAAAAGCCCGGTACGAAACCAGGCTTTCACTAATTTAAAAACAGAACTATGGTGTGCCTTCATTAAGGTTGTCGTTATTGTCGCTTCCTAAACTAAAGGTTTGATTTTCCTCATCGCCCTGACCAAGTGCTTCCAGATCCATATTGTCGTCGGCAACTGCTGTATCAATGTCGCCACCGGAAACATCTTCTCCAAGCCCAGCTTCATTTAGCGGATCTCCTTCAAAATCTTCATTGTCAAGTGCTGATGCTCTTAAGCGTGCATCATCTATGGTGGGCATGTCTTCATCTGCTCTCTGTAATGTAATCTTTTCTTCCTCGCTTACATCTGCTTCTGTACCCATTATCAAGTCTGTGTCCTCGTCTGTTTCATCATCTTCAAATAAGCCCTCACCTTCCTCATCATCAGAAGAAATAGTAGTATCGGCAAAAGATTCCATCTGCGGTGGAAGAATATGTTCTTGTCCGGGGATATCACTGACATCAGGTAAATCTAAAATTACCTCCTCACCTTGCATACGTTCTTCGTCGTGTGGAGAATCTTTTAAATCACCTCCCGTTGAGCCGGTACGTGGATTGTTTTCACCTGCTAATTCACCTGTATTCTGTTGATCATTATCTTCTGTAATCATAACATCAATTTTACTATCTGCTTAAATTTCTATGCCAGAAGGTCTTAATTGTTAAGTACCACTTCAGATTGCAGTACTTCTTTAGCCACACGTTTACCGCTAACTAATGCAGCTTCCACGGTTCCCATCTCATTTCCTTCATACAAGGCTTCTCCCGCAAAAAATAGTGTATCATCTACAGGTTCCATTAATATTTTTCTTGCTTCTTTCGTGCCGATGGTAGAGTATGCATAAGCTCCACGTGTAAAGGGGTCTGCCGCCCAATTAAATACATACGAAGTCTGTAAGTTTGCTTTCAGTTCTTCTTCAGTTAAAGAAAATAACGAGACGAGCGAATCTATGGCTTTCTGAATAATGGTTTCTTCATCCGCATCTTTTAAGTCCTCTGCTTTTGGTCCTGCAATCCACCCAGTAAGCAATGGAGTTTGCTGAGGAAGTTGTGTCCACCAGGTTGATATAGGAGCATCTGAAATGGCAAAACTGAAGTTTCTCAGATCTTCTGTTTTATTCAACTCATCATCTTGCCAGAAGATGTTTTTAAAAAGCAACAGGATTTTGATTGCAGAACCTGTACCCATTTTTGTTGCAGCTTCAAGCTTTTGTGGAAGGGCTGGAAAAAAAGTGATAGCGCCCTTGCTTTGTGGAGGAGCAAGCCAGACTCCCAGAGGAATTGTAACAATCAATTTTCGTGCTGCGTAACTGTGGTGAGCAGCATCTAAAACCTCTACCTGTCCTTTGCGCCACCTGATATCTTTAACTACTGTTGAAAGTTGTACAAGGTTGTCCTTTTCACTGCACTTATTTTCGAGGTAATGCATCAATTTGGTATAACCACCCTCAACCCTATATTGATTTTCATCCTCCGATTGCAACTCTTCATAAAATGACAGGGCACTTGTATTTTCAAGGTTTCCCGCATAATATCCTTCAATGTAAGAAGCTAAAGATTTTCTTAGATTGCTATACTTTTCATCACTAAATTCTTTGTTTAAGAATTCAGCCATACTAATATCTTCACTTAATCCTTTAAGCCTGTTCATTACCAATGGAGCATCTTCAATAAATTGGTTTTCTTTCTTCCAATGTCCTTTTAAAACCTGCCATATATCTCCGGACATTTTCTGGTAACTTATACCTGCTTTTTTCAATAATTTTTGCGTTACCTCGAGATTGCCATGTATAAATTCAGCACCCGCTTCCATGGGGGCAGAAAAAGGCTGGCTGTTTAACGAACATATTCTTCCGCCAATTCTATCTCTTGCTTCCAACACAATCACCTTCTGCCCTGCATCAGTCAACTCCTTTGCGGCCATAAGTCCCGCTGCACCCGCACCAATGATGATGACATCCATTATTAAAGATTTACATAAGTGATATAAAATTTGTGCCTTACGCATATAAAACCGGTTGATTGTACAATAACCGCCAATTGCTTTTACACAGTTTCTACAAATTTTTTTCTCTCATTGTTTAGAATTCCTGTGGTATGCTAATTGTTGACATTGTGTATAAAACATGTATTATGGCAAAAGATAGAAATGATAAAACCGTAATGGGGAAAGACAGGGATGGAACGTTCCATCCTGGAAAGGGTAAGCCTTCAGGGATTAACAAGGAAGAGGGATTAGGCATACACCCCACTGAACCTGAGAGATTGGAAGAATATTTGGAATTAACTGATAAATACACTGCAGGCGAAGATGTTTTGGCTGATCATGTTCCAATGCGTCATCCCAACAGGAACACCTCTAAGGGAGAAGATACTTTTAAAGCAAAAGAAAATACTGAAGAGAGTAATAAAAGCAACAATCAAACTTTTACCGAAGAAAGATCGACTACAGTACCAGAGCAATTGCCGGGTGTTTTTTCAAAGGAAACGTTTACTGAATTAGCGAATTTCAAGGACGGAATAACTGTATCACTTTATTTTCCAACCCATCGTGCAGGTGTGGAAGTAAATGAACACTTCGACCATATTGCTTTTAAGAGTAGCTTAAACACGGTTGAACAGCAATTGAAGGAAAGGGGTCTCGGACAAGAGGACATCGAGCCTATTCTTAAACCGGGCTTTGATCTAATTCGTGAAGACGGATTTTGGAACGACCTAAGTGAAGGTCTTGCAGTATTTATAGCGGATGGGTATTTCAAGTATATAAAGATGCCGGTGTCAACCGAGCATAAGATCGTGATTGAATCTACTTTTTACGTAACGCCGCTTATACCGTTGATGACCAAAAGCGAGTATTTCTTCCTCTTGGCCATTAGTAAACAAGGCGTAAAATTATTTAAAGCCGATGCCTTTGGTATGCAGATAGTACCTG
>DASVST010000065.1:0-5632 GCA_036387965.1 Segetibacter sp.
ACTAAAGGAAAACGAACCTATGCCACGAATTGTAAAATCCGGTTTAATTCAAATGTCTCTCCCAAAATCAGAAGGAGAAGGTACAATTGAAGAGATTATTGAAGCAATGTACCAGAAGCACATTCCACTAATAGAAGAAGCTGGAAAAAAAGGCGTGCAAATACTTTGCCTACAAGAAATTTTCAATACCCCATATTTCTGCCCCGGGCAGGATAAAGCATGGTATGCTTCGGCCGAAACAGTTCCAGGCCCAACAACAGAGCGGCTAGCTGAATATGCAAAGAAGTATAGCATGGTTATCATTGTTCCTATCTATGAAAAAGAGCAAGCAGGTTTTTTATACAATACTGCCGCAGTTATTGATGCAGATGGGACTTATCTCGGTAAGTATCGCAAGAATCATATTCCTCACACCGGTGGATTTTGGGAAAAGTTTTTCTTTAAACCAGGTAACTTGGGATACCCCGTTTTTCAAACGCAGTACGCAAGGGTTGGCGTTTATATATGTTACGATCGTCATTTTCCTGATGGAGCAAGAGCATTGGGTTTAAATGGTGCCGAAATAGTTTACAATCCGTCTGCAACAACGGTTGGACAGTCGCAGTATTTATGGAAGCTCGAACAGCCGGCACATGCTGTAGCTAATGGTTATTTTATGGGTTGCATAAACAGGGTTGGTGAAGAAAAGCCATGGAACCTTGGAAGATTTTACGGCACCTCTTACTTTGTCGACCCACGTGGACAAATTTTTGCGCAGGCTTCAGAAGATAAAGACGAGCTACTTGTTGCTGAATTCGACCTTGATATGATTGAAGAGGTAAGGAATACCTGGCAATTTTTCAGAGACAGGAGACCTGAAACGTATGGGTCTTTAGTAGAACTATAATAATAAAAACCTACAACCCCGAACAGTGATAAAGAACGACAGATTAACACCAGCTGAATACGCAGTTAACTTTAGCGACATTCATCCACCCTTCGAAACGCATGATGCTGCATTAGTAGAAGCGAACCGATGCTTATTTTGTTATGACGCGCCTTGCATGAAATCATGCCCGACAAGTATAAACATTCCGAAGTTCATCAAACAAATTTCTACTGAAAACATCAAAGGCTCTGCTACTACAATTTTCTCATCAAACATATTTGGTGCAGGCTGTGGTAAGGTTTGCCCTGTAGAAAAACTATGCGAAGGAGCATGTGTTTATAACCTTATGGATGAAGTTGCAATTCCGATTGCCAAGCTTCAAAGGTATTCTACTGAAAGAGCTATTCAGCAAAAGTGGCCATTATTCAAACGTAAAGAATCAACTGGCAAAAAAGTAGCGATCATTGGCGCGGGTCCGGCAGGACTTTCCTGTGCACACGTTTTAAGCCGCGAAGGAATTGACGTAACCATCTATGAAAAAGAAGCCAAAGGTGGCGGGTTGATGACTTATGGTATAGCAGCATACAAAGTAACTCCTGAGTTTTGCGAAGACGAGGTTGAATATATTTTATCAATAGGTGGTATAACGGTGAAGTACAATCGGGAACTAGGCAAAAATGTGTCGCTTGAAAAACTGCAAAAGAAATATGATGCCGTTTACCTGGGAATGGGTGTTGGCTTAACACGCACATTAGACATCAAAGGTGAAGAGTTGGAAGGTGTAATAGATGCTATTGACTTCATCTATACCTTAAGGGATAAAGGCTATTCATCTGTTCCTGTCGGTGATAAAGTAGCAGTGATTGGATTAGGAATGACCGCGATTGATGCGGCAACTCAAGCAAAACGTTTAGGTGCTTCTGAAGTAACAATCGTTTATCGCCGCACACATTCTGAAATGCCTTGCACGCAACACGAAATGGATATTGCACTACTTGATGGTTGTAAAATAAAATGGCTATCTGCGCCAAAGGAAATTAAGGGAAAGCACGGCAAAGTAACCGAACTTGTTTGCAGCGTAATGGAGCTTGGCGCACCTGATGCTTCAGGTCGCAGATCGCCTGTTGAAACAAAAGAGACCTTTACACTTGATGTAGATATGGTTATAAAAGCAACAGGTCAAACACCTTTTACAAAACTGGTAAACGAGAATGCACTGGACAATAAAAACGGCAAACTTGCTATCACTAACAACTGCAGAACAAATCTACCTAAAGTATTTGCCGGCGGTGATGCCGTTAATGGCGGTAAAGAAGTGGTTAATGCTGTACAGGCAGGTAAAGATGGAGCAAAAGGCATTCTCGAATTTATTGGCATCTGGCAAGCTGAAGTTGAGCCGGTTTATAATGATTCTGTTGTTGCAGTGAAGGAAGTATAAACAAAAGAGTTCGTCATTGCTAGGAACGAAGCAATCCTCTTGAATGTAATCACGCTTGTTGCCAGTGCATGGGATTGCTTCGTCGTTCCTCCTCGCAATGACGAGCGATAGCAATGCAAATTAGTGACGTCAATAACTATGAAAACAAATAACCAATAAACAAAAAAATTACAACTTATAACCTCATGGCTTCTCTACATACAGACTTCCTCGGCATAAAATCACCTAACCCTTATTGGCTTGCAAGTGCCCCTCCTACTGATAAAAAAATTAATGTGCTTCGTGCTTTTGAAGCAGGCTGGGGTGGCGTTGTTTGGAAAACATTGGGCAGCCAGGTGAAGAATGTTTCCTCAAGATATTCTGCTGTTAATTATGGTGGACATAGGGTAATGGGCTTCAATAATATTGAGCTCATCAGTGATCGTCCATTAGAGCTAAACTTAAGAGAAATTAAAGAGTGCCTGAAAGAATTTCCAGACAGGGCAATGGTCGTTTCGCTTATGGCTGATAACGATAAAAACAGCTGGCATGAACTAATAAAAAAGGTTGAAGACACCGGTGCTCACGGACTTGAGCTGAACTTTGGTTGTCCACATGGAATGACTGAACGCGGCATGGGTGCCGCGGTCGGACAAGATCCTGAGATTGCGAGAATGGTTGTTGAGTGGGTGATGGAAATTGCTACTATTCCAGTTATTACAAAGCTTACTCCTAATGTTCATAGTGTAGTTCCTGCGGGAGTCGCGGTTGTCGAAGCGGGCACAAATGCACTCTCACTTATCAATACCATTCAATCTATCACAGGCATTGATCTTGATACTTTTGTTCCCAACCCATACGTTGCCGGCAAGAGTGTTTTTGGTGGTTATTGCGGCCCCGCTGTTAAACCAATTGCTTTAAAGTTTCTCGCTACAATCAGTCAAAACGAAATCACCAGGAAAGTTCCTATCTCCGGCATTGGTGGTGTTAGTACATGGAAAGATGCAACAGAATTTATGTTGTTAGGCGCAACATCTGTACAGGTTTGCACCGCTGCCATGAAGCATGGTTTTAGAATAATTGAAGACCTTTGCGAAGGTCTCAGCAACTGGATGGATGAAAAAGGATTTGCCACAACAACAGACTTTATTGGCAAGAGTGTTCCTACCCTCACCCATTGGGAAGACCTCGACATTAACTACCACCACATCGCAAAAATAAACCAGGACAAATGCATCCACTGCGGGCTTTGCTACATTGCCTGCGAAGACACATCTCACCAATCTATTGCCCTCACCTATGGCAAGCCTTACAACACTTATACTATTAAAGAAGAGGAATGTGTTGGTTGTAACTTATGCCAGCTCATGTGCCCTGTTACCGATTGCATAAGCATGGAAGAACATCGTGTAGCGCCTGAATATTTGAACTGGAAAGATTACCAGAGATTGGGGTTGCCGTTGAATGATCATTAGATAGTTCTCCTAATTGCGAGGAGGAAGCAATAATGATTATGTAAGCACATTAACCATCTCAATATCAACTTCAAAATGGTCATTGATGTAATGTTTCAGCGTGCTTCTTATCAAATTCTCTACACTTACAAAATACCCCCATGCATTTTCAGACGCAAATTGTTGAACGGCTATCCCATGTAGAGGAGGAATGTTTTGAAAGGTCAATGTCTGCACTTCACTCACAGATAAATCATTAAAGCTCCCTAAAGCAAACCTGCCCGTTTGCCCTTTCAGAATTTTTGCCGCATCAGCGTGTCCGAATCCGTCCCTAAATCGGTTCTTCATGTCAAGAAAGAAAACATACGTCGCCTCATCTATTATACCTTCATTTAGACATTCCTGAAGGGTTTCGCCCAAAGACATTTTGTTGTATCTCTTCATTGCTGGTTTAAAATCTTCAGCAAGATTTTTCAAATCCTGAATTGATCTAAATCCAGTGAACTTATATATAAGCGTGAGTTTACAATATCTTTCTAATAGCAAGTTTGTGAGAGTAATCATCCCATGATACGCAGCTATAGCATAGCTCTTACCGATCTCATTTCTAACAAAATCTATTTCAGGTAAATGAAATTGAACCTGAAACACCTCTTTTACTTTCAGAAATCTTTGATTGGCATCTGGAGAAACATTTAAAAACTCTAGTAGCTCACCCACTATTTCCTCTTGACTTGCATCTTTGTTATTCATCGAGCACGATTACAAGTCGTAATATAAAGCGTTGTTAGGAGATTAGAACGTTCTCTCCTGGGAAATTGAAGACGATTGTCGTTATAATATCATTTACAGTTTTGTTAATCGTTCTCATCACCAAACGTGTTTCCTTAGTTTTGATCGCCAATATTAAATCAAGCTAATGCTAAAATATTTTTTGAGAGCACTTCCTTTGCTCCTGTTCTTCATAAGCAATATTTCAACTGCACAACTTGCTTTTAATTATGCAAGCACTAAGCGTAAACCATATAGCTTTTCTACATCTTCCGAAAACGCCTTACCACTGTTCGAACGAAAGCTATACCAGCGAAATACAGGAGCAATCATTGGCTTACAGAAAGGAAATTCCACCTCTATAGAACTTGGATACGAAGCACACTGGCGTAAGATCAGTCTTCGTAAACCGCATGTAATTGGTGCCACCACTAACCTCGAATATAACTTTGGTGACAATGTGATTGGTTATAAAGCCGGCATGTGGATGAAGAGAGGACGTGTAAACTTGACCTACGGAGCAAACGTTAGTTACTTTACCAACTTCAACGAAGGAAATCGCTTTGGCATCGGGCCTTCAGTAGGCTTCAGGTTTGCGGGTCTGCATCTTATCAATGGTTATAATTTTCTGACGAAAGACAAAACGGGTGATAAGGAAACTCCAATGGAGGTGAACTCTCTATACATGTCGCTACGGTATTACTTCCCTGTAACAAACACTTTTACCTGGGATAGAAAGACGAAGAAGAAAATAAAAGAAAGGAAAAAGGCACGTGCTAAAAAGCAAAAAGAACGGGAGAAGAAAAAAGAATCCGCAGAACATAAAGGCATACTTGATGTGTTTAAAACGAAGCCAAACACTGAAGTAAAGAAAAAGGAACCCGAAGAAAAGAAAGGTTTGCAAAACCTGTTCAACAAACTGAAACCAAAACCCAAGGATTAGAAATACGCTCTTGTCACCTCTTCCTTATTAAAGAACCAGCTCAGGAAGATCAACATATTCAAAAGCTTCAGTGGGATCAGATGCTGTCTTGAATTCTTTGTGTATTGGCCATGCTTCCATTAATTCTGCCGGATATTGAAAAGTAGCAATCACAGAAATCCTCTCTTCAGACAAACCAT
>DASVST010000066.1:0-2349 GCA_036387965.1 Segetibacter sp.
TGATGGTAACAGATACCAGCTTTCAGAGTCAATGGCAACACCTGTAATAATCCCACAGGGGTGTGAACCTTTAGACTTTACTTATACTTATGCAGACACAAATCTTCCAAAAACTCATTGGGATGAAATGTCGAATACATATTATTATAAACGTAAAAACGAAGCTGAGAAAAAGTTTGTTTTAGATATACCGTTGCAGGATAAAAAAATAAACACCCTTGTTAACTATAAGGATAGTGTTATTGTAGGAAACGGGATCACTTATTCCTTTTCTTTATCATACAATCCTGCTTTGTCAGGTGCTCCACTGCTTGTAGGTAACAACAAAATAGTTAGTGTGTATTCAATGCTAAGCTCAAACAATAAAGTCTACTTAAGCGGTTATCCAAGTGGTGCTTTAGAAGAGTGGAATCCAGCAAAGCCGTGGACTTATGGAACACAAACTCTAACGTATTACCCACCGCCCATAAAATCGCCAGAGTCGAATCCAACATTGGTTGCTAATTACAGAAATGGAGGTTTCGGAATACACCAGTTATATATTGTTGGAGAAACAGATAAAGGACATGTGATCGTAACCGGAAATAATATAAGAACAGATACAAGTGTGTCGATAGGAACATACAAGGATGGAGTTACACAACAACTACTAAATGCCGAACGCTTTAAAGACTACGTAGCTAAAGGTCATACAATAAGCTACTCAAGGAAAACTGCATATGTGCTTGCTCAAAAAATTAATAGCTGGGAGCATTGGGTATATGAATATGATCCTGAACTAAATAATGTAGTTGATTCGTTCACAATATTTACCTCACCAATATCAAGTATTACAGGTCTTATAATGTTACCGAATGAAGAGTTGTTTGGAGAATACATAGATATTTCAGGCAAGAAGTTCTTATATACTTTTGATATAAGAAGTAAAGAGGTTACATGGAAGGAGTCCTTTACAACATCAACAAACATTTTTTGCAAATTAGGCCCGGACGAGCAAGTATGGTTTAGTACAACACCTATAAGTCCGGCTATAGCAGTATTTAAAAAGTTTAATCCTTATACGAAAACGGTATCAACCGGACCAACTTTAATAAACCCAGATAAAGTAAGTTGTATAGTTTCAGATATTGCCTTCTTTAAAAAGGACATCTACGTAGGTGGATATTTAAACCTGATAAGAATTAAAGATGTTGTTGAACCTATACCAGCTAATTTATCACCCGAGCAAAAGATTACATACATCTTTGATACTTACAAAAAGGTTAACCCCACTTGTAATTAGATAGAATTAAAGGGTTACCTGTTTAAGAACGATGTAATAGTTTTTTTCTATTGATGAAGGATCTATAGGCTTAGCAGAAGTCTTAAGTTTTAGTTTCTTCCATTTGTGATTTGGCGAAATTTTTATGTTCTTATTTTCTATTTCTAAAATGGGATTTAAATTAAAGCCTTTTACCGAATTTGCCCACCGATATGAGAGTTCCTTTTGATTTTTTGAAATAGAATATTCGAGTACCGGTATTTGAATAGTTCTCAAATACTGATCAAACACTTTCGAAAAGTCAATCCTGCTTTCTTTTGAAATATATTCTTCAACCTGGTTCGTTGTAACAGTTTGGTGATAGAATCTTTTATTCAAACCTCTCAATATATTTCTAAACTTAACATCGTCATTAATAGCATTTCTGATGGTATGTAGGAGGTTGGCTCCTTTCGGATACATATCTCCACTTCCTTCTTCGTTAACGCCATAAATGCCAATAACATTTTTATCGTTTGATATACCCTTACGCAAACCATAGCAATATTCAGAACCTGCCTGCTTTCCATATAGCCATTCGGTGTATAAAGTTTCACTGTAATTGGTAAAGCCTTCGTGTACCCACATATCGGCTAAATCTTTTGTCGTGATGTTATTGCCAAACCATTCATGTCCGCTTTCATGCACGATGATAAAATCCCATTTTAATCCCCAGCCTGTGCCGCTGAGATCATTTCCGAGGTATCCGTTTTTATATCCATTGCCATACGCCACAGCACTTTGATGTTCCATACCAAGAAATGGTGCCTCTACTAACTTGTAGCTGTCTTCATACCATGGATATTTACCAAACCAATGTTCAAAACAATGCAACATCGGCTTAGCCTGCGTAAACTGTTTTTTTGCTTTATCGAGGTTTTCAGTCAATGCCCAAAAGCTTAGATCTAATTTGCCACCTTCGCCCATTAAAGTGTCCGTCCAGTTAGTATACTTGCCGATATTCATTGTTACGGCATATGTATTAATAGGATTAATAACTTCCCAGCTCCATGTTTTTTTCCCGTTTTTGTTATCGAGTACCTTTTTCA
>DASVST010000067.1:0-2711 GCA_036387965.1 Segetibacter sp.
TATTGTATTCACTAACCATTACGTGTCCTTCTTTTGCAGGAAAAATATTGATGGTAGAGTTGCCATCTTTGTGCGATACCTTTCTTATAACCTTCTTCTTATCGATATTATAAATGGTAATATCCTTTACATCATCAACTATTAAATAGTTAGATTTTGTAGTTGCATTTGAAACCGTGTAAAACTTTTTGCGCTCCATAAAAGCTATTGGGTAACGTGGGTGGCTATAGCCTGAGTTTTTTGATTCGATTTCATTTTCGAACGTTAATGCACCATTAGTATTTTGCTTAATTAACATGGCATCCTCAAGCTGGTATTTATGCGTACCGTAAGAGTAAAGTAAAAGTGGTGAAACAGCAATTAACGGGGAAAGAATAACGGAAGAAGTTATCAAACCCCACCGGGGCTTTTTAGCAACTGAGGATCCTATAAAATAAGTATTTCCGTTGTAATCTTTTATACAGTCATAAAACTTTGCATATCCATGGTTCTGTGCATACACACCTTTTGTTGAAATTGTAGGTGACATGGAACCATCATTCCAATAAGAGTATACTTCTTTAATATCTTTCTTTTGCGAACCGTTAAAGTTAATTGTAAAAACACCTGAGTAAGCCTTGGTAGCTTCTTTCATTGAAACAAACTTATTCAACTTTTTCGGGTTGATTATATTACCGCTTATATATGGCTTACCTGTCGTAATGTCGTTTTGAAAAGCAAGTACTTTTAATTGGTTACCCTGTTTATCTTCTAAAGGAAATTTATTGTGCATCTGTCCGTCCTTGTTCTTGAAACCTAGTAATACAAAGCGACCCTCTGACGTGTGATCAGAATTTTTAGTAAGTAAGTATACATCATCTGTTGACGCTAATAAAGCAAAATCTTTCGCGGCAGCAATACTCTTTTCCCAAACCTCCTCACCTGAATGGTCATACATAATCAGGCTTCTTTTTCTATCGTCACCAAAAAAACAGGTGAACCCTTTTTGCGGTACATTCTTTAGTTGGATCTCATTTTTTAAATCTCCTTCGGCATTACCATCAAAACCTAAAGTGATTGCATTATCCTGACCGATATCAACGCTCCTGGAGTCCGTTTTAAAGATCTTTCCATCAAGGTTAAGAAACTGGGTAAAGACTGTATTTCTTCCTTTTTCAGTTGCCTTCCGCAGCAGCCTAATGCTTTTGAAGTGATGCCCGATGACATTACTCTTTATGTAAGCAAGACATAATACATCCTTGTCAAAAGAAACTGCTTTCAATGATAGACTTTCCTGCTTAAAATTAACCTTCCCAATCTCGTTCAGGTTTTCATCCATTATTGTTATTCTATAGTTGAAAGAGTCTTCACTAGCTTTTTCAAGTTGGGTAAATAAGAGATATCCAACTAACGCATCGTCCTGGGTTATCACCTTCATTGTAGAAGATATTTCACCAGCTACTTGTTTAAAAACTTTTGATTGGGCATTTGAGCTATAGCATGCAACTAAGCAAAGCACTGCTACCAGGGATTTTTTCATTTGTTATTTTTTAGGTTTGGTTGTGTTATTTTTTGAACTGAGATACAAACTCGTTGAACATGCTGTTTGAATTATTGATTGAAAATTCTTTGGCAGCAGTTTCTTTTATCTTGTTAGAAGTTTCTTCATTAAAGTTTAAGGTGTTGAGGAAGGATTTAAAGGCCTTGGCATCCGATGGCATGTTTTGCCAGAAGCTCATGTTATTCATATCCTTACAATATTTTTCAAGACTATCACGGGGTATTTGTTCCAGCAGTGATTGCAATTCATAATAATCTTTGGAAATCGTTTCTTTCGGTACAATTCCTATTGCATTAAAACGGCTTAATTGCTTATCTGCATAATAGAGTCCGGAAAAAACATTAGAGAGCATGAAGTCATACCATTCATCTTTGTTGCCTTTATCTTTTTCCTGGAGTATTCTATAAAGGCATGCTGTAAGACTTTGTTTATCAAACATATTCCATACTAGCATCTTAGTGGCTTTCTCCCTTATTGCAATTGCCAGCGGAGTAAGTTTGTTATGAGCTGATGGAAATTGAAGCGCTTTTCGATAACGGTCTTTGCAGTCAGGATGCGTTTTTAAAGAGTCTTCCATTCCTGTCGTGTCTTTGAAGTTGTAGCTTTTTGTAGACAGGCCTCTACTTCGTTTTTGTGTCCAGGTATCTTCGAATGCAAGGTTATAGGCAGTGAAATAATTTTTTATACTGTTTTTTAACGGTTGTTTATACTGGATGTCAGAACTGTCTAACCGAAGAAAAAATTCAGGAGAATAAGCTATTCGGGCAGTCTTCAGTAATACCAGTGCCAGCGAATCGGCATCACTTTCGTGGTAGCGGCTATGCTTGCTTCTATCAAACGAATACCCTTCAAATACTTTTTTTAACCTTGTTAACCTTTCATATTTAGATTCAAGAACAGCATTTAAAGATTGTTTGTACTCATCTGATGTAAGCCATTCGGCTCTTTCCTTCATTGATTTATCTGGATGATTCAAAATATTATGGGATAGCTCATGAGCTATTACCATTGCAAGTTCTTCACGGTATTCTACAAATGAAAGTAGCCCCAGATTTACAGCTATAATATTGCCGCCAATCGCATAGGCATTAACTGATGGGCTCCGGTCGATAAACAGTATTGGTTTTACCGGAATTAATTTAGGATTGGCAGCTACAATTTCATTTATGAT
>DASVST010000068.1:0-4019 GCA_036387965.1 Segetibacter sp.
AAGTTGATCGCGATAAACTTCTACGGGTTCAACTGAATATACATGTCCACCCTTTTTGATTGTTGTAATGAATACATAAGTAAAATACCCAAGATTAGCTCCAATATCAATAATTACATCATCATGCTTAAGTACTTTTCTTACGAAATAATGCCAATCGTAACTATGATTATTTTTAAGGTATCCTGTTTTGTAAGTAAGCAGGTAAATCTTTTGTAACAAAGAGAGGTAAGCCTTTAAACCTAATAATCTAAATAAAGACTTCTTCAAAAATTTCATAATTTATCTTCTATCTTATTAACAAAGAAAATCAAAAAAATCTATCTTCTTGTTTTTATACACTTTCTCAAAGATGGTCTAGATATCTAAGTAGTTTTAGTTGTTGCAAGGCTTTTTACAAGAGTTATATGAGCGATCATTAGTATTTGTTTAACACAATAAACCATACACAATGCCGTTTTATTCGGTTACTGGAGGCGAATTCCTTAAAGAAAATGTAAAAGGAGTACGCTTCTTTTTTAAACAAGATATTTAATTACATTTGCTTATACCTTTTAATCGTTACATAAGAATGAGAAGTCAACTGTTTGCGTTCGCAGCTTTAGTAGCTATGGCGTTGGGAATTACCAGCTGTAGCAAAAAAGGCAAAGCTAAAGGAGTTCCTGACAATGGTCAGGTGATGGGAGTATCCAGCGGTACTCTTGCTAGTATGGGTAAACCACATGGCATGGTTTACGTTCCGCCAGGAAATTTTCATATGGGTCCCAGTGACGAGGACGTTAACTACAACTTTACTGCCCGTAATAAACAAGTATCCATAAATGGTTTTTGGATGGATGCTACAGAAATCACTAACAGTGAGTATAAGCAATTTGTTTGGTGGGTTAGAGATTCCCTTGCTGCCAAAGAATTAGGCTACGGTAAAGAAACTGACGGCAGCTTCGTTGTTGACTGGAAGCAAGCTAGAAATATTAAATACCAGGATAAGGCAGTTATGGAGAAAATTTCTAAGCTGACCCTTACACCCGATAACAGGTTGTATGGCAGAAATGAAATTGATCCGGAAAAAATTTCTTATAGAGTTGAGTATTTTGACTTAAAGGAAGCAGCTAAGCGTGAAAACAGGGGTAAGCCAAGAAGTACTTATATTGTTCGTTACGATGAAAAAGTTTATCCTGATACGTTGGTTTGGATGAGAGATTTTTCTTACTCGTATAATGAGCCAATGGCAAAGCGTTATTTTACCCATCCATCTTTCAATAATTACCCTGTTGTGGGTGTGAGCTGGAAGCAAGCAACTGCCTTCAGTAACTGGAGATCAATGTACCTAAATGCTCACCTTGAGAAAACTAAAAAGGCAAGAGAAAGTGATTTCCGTTTGCCTACCGAGGCAGAGTGGGAATATGCTGCAAG
The DNA here is from genome assembly GCA_036387965.1 of Segetibacter sp. Taxonomy (GTDB): domain Bacteria; phylum Bacteroidota; class Bacteroidia; order Chitinophagales; family Chitinophagaceae; genus Segetibacter. The sequence goes on from DASVST010000068.1 coordinate 1,414, forward strand.
AGGTGGTCGTACTCAATCTATGTATGGTTGGGGTAACTACTACTTAAGAAATAAAAAGGGTTGTTTGTTAGCCAACTTCAAACCGGGTCGTGGAAACTATGCAGAAGATGGCGGTTTCTATACTGTTAGAGCAGATGCTTATTGGCCTAATGATTTCGGATTATATAACATGCATGGCAACGTGGCTGAGTGGACTTCATCTTTATTCTACGAAGGTGGTTATAACTTCCAGCACGATATGAACCCTGATATTCGTTGGGATGCTAAAGATTCAGATCCTCCACGTATGAAGCGTAAAGTACTTCGTGGTGGTAGCTGGAAAGATGTGGGCTACTTCCTTCAAGCTGGAACACGTGCTTACGAATACCAGGATACAGCTAAATCATATATTGGGTTCCGTTGTGTGATTGATCTTCCTGCAATGTCAAGAAGAAAATAATAGTGCCTATCAAAAAAATCTAATTATCCTTATTTAACAATATTTAGAGCGTGGAGATATTTATTTATCTCCACCTTTATAATGCTTTTCCATTTCTATAAAATTCCGTAACATTTAAAATCAAAATTAATTATGGCTTCAGGTATTTCTCCCGCAACAAACAGATTAGTAAACGTTATAGTTTGTGTTGGTGCAGCAGTAGTAATATTCGGTGCATGGGCTAAAATCCTGCACAAACCCTTTGCTGATCTTATGTTGACTGTAGGACTGTTAACAGAGGCAGCAATCTTCTTAATCTATGCTATTTTACCACCACCAGACCAGGGAAGTACACATGCGCCTGCGCCAGTGGTTGGCAACGATAAAAATCCTGCTTTAAAATCAATGGAGAAAATGTTAAGCGATGCAGATATTACTCCTGCAAATCTTTCGAAATTAAGTTCAGGATTTCAAAAGCTTGGAACTACAGTTGATCGTATGAGTGATATAGGAGATGCAGTATCTGCAACAGGTGAATACACACAAAAAACCCGTGCTGCTGCTGTTGCATTAGATTCTGTAAAAGACGCTTATACAAATGCTGCAACTGCTATGTCTACCTTTAGCAATGCTTCAGAAAGTACACGCCAGTTTCACGACCAGGTACAGGTGCTTACAAAAAATCTTTCCTCTTTAAATACAGTTTACGAACTGGAACTACAGGAAGGAAACAAAAACATAAAGGCACTAAATAGCTTCTATGGTAAACTTGCAGAATCTTCTTCAGCAATGCAAAATAGTGTTGATGATGCTAAGAGAACTCAAGAGCAACTTGGTGCATTGGCAAAAAATCTTAGCAGCTTAAACCAGGTATATGGTAACATGCTAAGCGCAATGCAAGGAAGATAATTTTGAAATAAACTTATTGCTTAATATAAACTTATAATACAGTAATGTCTTTACCCACGGAACCCCGGCAAAAGATGATTAATATGATGTATTTAGTGTTGACTGCATTGTTAGCCCTGAATGTATCATCTGAAATCTTGAATGCCTTTAGAACGGTTAACGAAAGCTTAATGAATGCCAATGGCATCATCGACACAAAGAATGCCGGTATATTCAGTTCATTCGAAAGAAAAATTCAAGATCCGAAAACTACAGAAAAAGCAAGAATTTGGAAAGAGAAAGCAGAGACAGCTGCTAAGTATGCTGATGACATGGTCACTTATATTGAATCTTTAAAATCAGGTTTGATGGTTGAAGCAGGTCAATTGCAACCTGGTGGAGAATTTAAAGAAGATAACCTTGACGCGGCTACACGTATGTTAGTTGAAGGAAATAAAGGTCAGGAACTAAGAAAGAGGCTTGAGGAATACAGGAAAAACTTACTTAGCATAGATCCTGAAATAGCAAAAGAGTTTGAAAAGACTTTGCCAATCGATATATCTGTTCCTAAAACCTCTAACCAGGGAAACAATAGTTGGGAGGCCGCTTATTTTAGAATGACACCAACAATTGCGGCTATAACTATGCTTAGCAAGTTTGAAAACGATGTTAAGAATAGTGAAGCACAGGTACTTGATTATTGTCATAGAAAAGTTGGAGAAGTTGAAGTTGTTTACAACGAGTTCCAGGCTTTTGCTGGAACAAACTCTCAGTACTTAATGCCAGGACAAGAACTAATTATTACAGCAGGTGTTGGTGCTTTCAGTAAATCAGCAAAGCCTAGCATTAATATAGATGGTGCTGGTGTAGGACTAAACCCTGAAGGTGTAGCTGAATTCAGAACCACCGTTGGTGGTCCGGGTACCTATACTAAGAATGTGAATATTTCGTTTGTAAAACCAGATGGAAGTGTTGCAAGCATATCGAAAAAAGTAGAGTACACAGTAGGTTCTCCTACCGGGGCAAACGTTAGTGCAGATGCGGTTAAAGTTCTTTACATAGGATTGGATAACCCTTTAACAATAACAGGTGGTACGGCAGGTGATGAAAAGACATCTGCTAACATGGCTGGAGGAGACTTAAGGAAAACGGGACCATCAAAATATATTGCAAGAGTGAGCTCGCCTGGAGAAGCTACAATTAATGTAACGGTAGAAGGAAAAACGACACCTTTTAAGTTTAGAGTTAAACGCGTTCCGGATCCTGTAGCAATGATAGGTGCAAGTAGTGGAGGATTAAT
>DASVST010000069.1:0-3106 GCA_036387965.1 Segetibacter sp.
CTAGAATTAAAAGTTTTAATAGTTCTTATTTCGGTATTTGTTGGGAAAGTGCTGATACGTGAAATATAGGATCTGTCAGGAGCTAAAGATGATAAGTTCAATGACCTTTTATCTGAAGGCTTAATGCTTACAACCTGGTTATCTCCCTTGAAGAATTCAGTAACATCTAATACAACACTAGCGGAATCTCTGCCATACGCTGCTATCGGAAAGGCGGCAGCTATCACGTTAAGATTAGAGTTGTTTACTGCCTCATAGATTGCGTTAGTGCTGTCGGCAACATTTACCAACGTTACTACACGCATAAAAACATTCTTGTTTGGACCTCTTTCAAAAGTTACTGTTTGGCTATTAGTCAATTCCCCTCCATACGTAGCGCCCGTATTAGCAGGCACTCTAACAAAACGGGTGACAGCCATTATTTCTCTGTGTAGAATGTTGTCGGGGATTTCAAAATAAAACTTGTCATCAACCTGATGAACAGTAAATAGACCTCTTTGGGTAATTGCTTTATCTGTAATTACTTCTTTATACGGCCTTGGTCCTAAGCGGGGACCTGTCGGCGCTACAGGAGTAGTTCCTTGAATCCCGGGAGGCGTAGTGCCTTGAGGAGTTGGATTGGAAGGTCTTTGTGCAATAGCACCTTCGAAAATTAAACTCGTAAAAAAAAGAAAGGCAAGTTTTCTCATGTGCATTAATATAAAATTTAAGGTTGTGAAGATACAAAGAGGGAATTCGAAAAAAGTCTTAAATATTCTTAACTCTGAAACAGATGTATTGAGTTCGAAAACCAAGAGCGTTTCAAATAAATTGCGTGCATTGTAGAAAATTTGGATGGCATGGATTTGGTGCTTTAAATAAAATACCTAATTTGTGCATCCCTCTAAAAACAGGGTGTGTTTTTAAAAGTATTTTCATTACACTTGTGAAAATATTTGTTTCTTAAAACTTAAACATTAAACTAAAACAAAGAATCATGGCTGAAACAAAACCTACTGCTACAGTAAAATCTACAACTTCGGTTCAACCAAGAAAAACAGGTAATGTAATTGCATGGATAGCTCCATTAGGATGTTTGATCCTCGGGTATGTAATTTGGCGTTTTGTATTAGGCAATCCCGCAGCCTTCACTGCACCTGATCCTGATGCAAGCCATTGGTTTTGGCCAGCTCACGAAGGTCCAAAAGGTGCTTTTAATAAAATGTACGAAGGTGGAATAGTAGTACCTGTTCTTATTGCATGTTTTTTAATCGTGGTTACGTTTGTTATTGAGAGATTACTAACTATTTCTAAGGCTTCAGGAAAAGGTAACATAGCAGAATTTATAAGAAAGGTTCAGTTTAACCTTGCGAACAAAGATGTTGACAAGGCTTTGGCTGAGTGCGACAGGCAAAGAGGATCAGTTGGTAACGTTATGAAAGCTGGTTTGCGCAAGTATAAAGAGATGATCACAAATACTGAGTTAGCGACTGATCAGAAAGTATTAAATATTCAAAAAGAAGTTGAAGAAGCAACTGCATTGGAATTACCAATGTTGGAGAAAAATCTTGTATTCTTATCTACTATGGCCTCAGTAGCTACGCTACTTGGACTTTTCGGAACAGTACTTGGAATGATTCGTTCTTTTTCAACACTTGGTGAAGAAGGTGGCGGGGAAGCAGCACGTCAGTTATCCCAAGGTATTTCTGAAGCATTGTATAATACTGCACTAGGTATTGGTACATCAGCATTAGCAATTATTTGTTATAACATCTTTACAACAAAGATTGATGCTATCACCTATGGTATCGATGAGTCTGGTTTTACTTTAACACAAAGCTTTGCATCTAATTTCAGGTAATTTCGGAATTTTATTGTGGAATACAGTGAAGTTCGAATCTTTTTAGATGTACTAAATTATAAATTATGGCAAGACCCAAAATCAAAAGGCAGAGCACGAACATAGACATGACCGCGATGTGCGATGTGGCGTTTTTGTTATTGGCCTTTTTCATCCTAACAACGAAGTTTAAGCCTGCAGAAGCTATCCCTGTTGTTACACCGAACTCAGTATCAAGTAAAGTTGCTCCTGAAACAGATGTGACCTTGATAACTATGTCAAAAGACGGAAAAACTTTTTTGTCTTTAGATAATGAAGAGGTAAAAGAAGCAATTGCAGAGGAGATCAATAGAGAACGAAAGCTTGGCTTAACGCCGGCCGATATTGCTCTTTTTAAAAAGACTCCGTTCTTTGGTGCTCCGATTTCGCAGCTTAAACAGTATTTGCAGATTCCTGCTGAACAACTTAAGGGAGAGGCAGTTTCAGGTATTCCGATTACGGACACAGCTAATAATGAGTTGGTTGAATGGATGAGATATGTAGTTGCGGCACATGCAAAGACTGAAGCTAAATTCAATCTGATTCTTAAGGGAGACAACTCTTCGAAATACCCTCAGTTTAAAAATGTAATTACTGCGTTCAAGAAGAATGATCAGTATAAGTTTCAGATGGTAACTAATCCAGAAGGCGTGCCTGCAGGTACAGATTTGTGGAAGAAGTTTATGAAGAATAGTCCGGCTGAATAGGTAATGAAATTGATAAAACTAAAATTTATTTGATATGGCAGAAATGGATACCTCGGGCGGGGGACATAAGAAAGGCCCGGGAGTTAAAAAAGCAAAAAAACTATCAACTAGGGTAGACCTTACACCTATGGTAGATCTTGGTTTCCTGCTTCTTACGTTCTTTATTTTTACTACTACCATGAGCCAGCCAACGGCTATGAATTTGCCTTTGCCTAAGGATACTGACAAGCCAGAAGAGCAAAATAAAGCAAAAGAAAGTGGTGCACTTACTCTACTGGTAGGTAAAAACAGTAACGTCTACTTTTACGAAGGAATTCTTGCCCCGGATGCGAGCAACTTCGAATCCAGCACAATGAAACAAATCAGGGATGTAATTATTAGGAAAAAAAGAAGCGTTGCTGAAGAGAAAGATTTTGTAGTTGTTTTAAAACCAAATGAGGATGCTACTTATAAAGATTTAATTGATATTCTTGATGAAATGCTTATTAATGACGTAAAACGTTATGCATTGGTAGACATATCTGACGTAGAAAATCAATTG
>DASVST010000070.1:0-2223 GCA_036387965.1 Segetibacter sp.
GTAAGAATATTATTCCTCAGGCAAAGGATTTCTCCTGGAAGGAATAATCATCTGTTCATCTTCACTTAAAAAGACCCAGAAATCATATAGTTCATATATGTCACCAGGTGTTTTAGGAGCGCCGGGCTCTCCATTACGATCGTAAGGACCAAGGAGGTTGCCGTTATATTTTAGCTCATTTAGCTTCTCTGGTAATGTTAGTTCTTTAAAGGCTCCGATATCCATAGAGTATGTTTTCTTGTTCAGGCAAATCTACCCACAGCAATTGAACTCACAAAACAAAAAGTTTGTTGCCTATTTTATCATTATTAATACTTAGTTTCTTTACTTGATGATCTAAGTTTATCGTTGATATAATATATTACATCTTCATTAGTAGGATGGTTTCGTAGCCATGCATAATCGGGTGTATGCTTATTCATGAAGGCTTGTAACTTATCTCCTTTTAATCCTGTATACGTCGCTACCAAATAAGGAGAAAAACGATAGTTGATATATGCATTCTTCTCAAGCATTAACATGGTACGCTCACTGCTTTTCTGGTGTTTATCTTTTTGTTTGAAAAACCTATCGAGGTTAATTCCTATACCAAAGCCGGAAGTATTAGATGATGAAATTGTTTTTATTGTACGGGTTTCATCAAAAGATGTTCTTCTTTTAATACTATCGAGCTGATACTTATTATACTTTGATGTAACAGTAACTGTTGGTAGAATAGTACCTGCAGGTGCAAGGTATATAGTTATAGTATCTGTGTTTATGTATGAATAAACTAAAGTATCATACTTATACGAAGTTGCATAAGCAAAAAGAAAATCGTTTGACGCAACTTCTATAGTAAACAGCCCATTTACATTCGATTGAACTTTCTTATTTATTGAAGAATTATTTACAGTACCATTTGCTATAGCGAAATGAGTAATGCTATCCCGAAGAAATCCATAAACCTGCTTTCGCTGGGCATGTGTTATGTCGGTAAAGAAAAGCAGCGTTAATATGAGAGAGGGCTTTAACATGTATCTTAATAAAAATAGGACAAGGGAAACTAATGAATGGTTAAAACAACTCGTAAATGATTTTCAAGGGTGCAGAAAATTACCATTCATAAAAAAATTAAGCCTGTCCATCATCATTTTTTTGTGATAAACGAAAGTCGTCGTAATTTACTATTCTAAAACATAACACCATGAAACGAAAACTTTTACTTTTCTTATTTATTGGCTCTTTAACTGCATCGGCTGATGCACAAAGAAGAGGGCAAAAAGAACAAAAAACTACTGCATACGCCATTACTGCGGCTCAAAAAGGAAGCTCTGCCTGGACGGAAGTAAGGTTGGTTGATGTAAATACAGGTGAAGTTCTTAAAACGATTTACGGAAACAAAGACGAGGTTCCAACATTAAACGCAAGAACACGTAAGCCTGTTGCGAAGAAAGAAGCTGTCAATAATGACCGTCAAGCTTTCAGGGTATCAACCAACCCGACTACTACAGACTTATCAAAAAGAGATGTAACTACTTACACATTTGAAAAGAAAATTACAGTTAATGCAGTAGACAAGGCTCCTGCTGAATTACAGAGAACGAAAAGAGATGTAACTACTTATACATTTGATGCGCCCAGAGCAGTAGAGATAAGAGACAGGGTGAACAACGTTATTACAACGCAAAGGATTATCATAAACCGCAGCAGCGAGTTATTAGATAAACCATTTTCTACAACGTCAGCGGCTTGTGCTTACGACAAAAAGCATGAAAGACTTTATTATACTCCTATGGGTATAAATGAGCTTCGCTATATCGATTTAAAGGCTAAGACACCAACTATTTATTATTTCGAAAACGAACCGTTTGGCGCTTTAAGCAGCAGGCACGATGTGCAAAACCAAATAACACGTATGGTGATTGCCGGCGATGGTAATGGTTATGCACTTACAAATAGTGCGAAACACCTTATCAGATTTACGACTGATAAAAAAGCTAACATAACCGATCTTGGCTCTTTAACTAATGATGCTGCAAATGGCAGGTATTCTGTACACAACACCGGAGGTGGTGGTGATTTAGTTGCGGACGAAAAAAACAATCTATACCTTATTGCAGCAAACAGGGCGGTATTTAAAATCTCTTTAGAAACACAAGTTGCTTCGTATGTAGGTTCTATTAAGGGTTTACCAAGAGAGTTTAGCACCAACGGAGCAGTTGTAGAAAAAGGAACTTCTAT
>DASVST010000071.1:0-4568 GCA_036387965.1 Segetibacter sp.
CCTTCTAAAAATCATTTTACTCTTATAACCACGAGTGGTAATGAGGCACCGGTACAGCTTCGTGTAACAGATAACCATGGTAGGTTAATAGAGACAAGAAAAAACCTCTCGTCAAATGGAACATACATTTTGGGACAGGCCTATCGTCCTGGGATTTATTATGCTGAAGTGATACAAGATGGTTCTCGTGTACTGCTTAAATTGATTAAACAATAATAATAGTTGGCTTCTGCTGAAAAGACAAATGCTCCCAATTTCTTTAGAAGTTGGGAGCATTTTTTATACCGATGGCATGAACCGGTTTAAAGGATAAGATCATTAACCAAAAGTGTTTTACGAACACCTTCTAAACTGATGATAACGGAGACTAATTGCCTACTTTTTACTGTTGTTTATAATTTTATAAATATCTGTTCTCCTATCCTGTAGGTTCCTTACGGCGCCGAAACTGTGGAGTTCTTTTAACAGGTCTACGTCTACATCAGCGATGAGTGTAGTTTCGGTATTAGGTGTTGCTTCCGCTTTTATTCCGTTGGTTGGAAATGAAAAATCGGAAGGCGTAAATACTGCCGACTGCGCGTATTGAATATCCATGTTGTGTACTTTGGGCAGGTTGCCTACGCTACCGGCTATTGCTACATAACATTCATTTTCTATTGCTCTTGCCTGCGCACAACTGCGAACACGAGTGTACCCGTTTTGTGTATCGGTCATAAAGGGGACAAATAGAATCTGCATGCCTTGTTCTGCCAACAATCGCGGTAGTTCAGGAAACTCAACATCATAACAAATAAGGATACCGATCTTGCCACAATCTGTGTCGTAAGTAGTAATCGCATCTCCTCCAACCATTCCCCACGAGCTCTTCTCAGCAGGCGTTAAGTGTATCTTTTGATACATCTCGTGAGTGCCATCTCTGCGGCAAAGAAAGCCCACGTTGTGCAGTGTGCCGTTGTCGAGGTAAGGCATACTTCCGGTAATTATGTTTATGTTGTAGCTAATGGCATACTCTATAAATTTATCGCGCAAAGGGATCGTTGATTTAGCAATTTCACGCATAGCTTCAGCTCCGCTTAAATGGTTATAAGCAGTCATTAAAGGCGCATTGAATAACTCGGGGAACAGGATGAAATCACTTTGATAATCGCTTACCACATCAACAAAAAACTCGATCTGTTCGCACAACGATTCCATGTTAGGGAAGGGTCTCATTTGCCATTGTACCAGCCCCAATCTTATGATAGATTTTTTAGAATTGATATCGGCAGATTCCTCATTGTAATAGATATTATTCCATTCTAATAAAGATGCATATTCAAGAGACTCTGTATCGCCTGGCAGGTATCCCTTTAAGATCTTTCTTACATGAAAATCATTCGCTAACTGGAAGGATAGGGTAGGATCGTGTATCTCCTTTCCTTTTACCCTGTCGAGGTATTCTTTAGGTGTAAGCTTGCCAGCGTAGTTTTTGTACTGTGGAATGCGTCCCCCTGCGATTATTGCTCTCAGGTTTAGTCTTTCACATACTTCCTTTCGGGCATCATACAGTCTTCTCCCAATACGCATACCGCGAAAGTCTGGATGCACAAAAAAGTCGATACCGTACAAAACATCTCCTTTTGGGTTATGTGTAGAGAATGTATAATTACCAGTAATCTGTGCATACGTATGATTATCACCAAATTTGTCGTAATCTACAATAAGCGACAATGCACATCCAGCTATGGCTCCATTAACCAAAATGCAAATCTGTCCGTCAGGAAATATTTCTACCAGTTTATTAATATGCGCCTCACCCCAAAAAGAAGCCCCCGCCCAATCTGAGTAAGCTTCTATCATGCTCGCTTTTAAGCCTATATAATCATCCTTCGTAAGCGTTCTTAATTCGATCTTAAGATCTTCGTTTTTTATGTCCATTTGGGTGCAAAATAATGCCGCTTTTCCAATACATCAAAATGCTATTTGCAACCAAACAAAAGTCTTACCTCTATCTTAGCTGATTATAAAAATGCATACACACAGCTTTTATTCCGGTACCAGTGGACTGGTGCTGCCTGTTCCGCAATCATTATATCCTGCTTCTTTCCAGGGAAAAAGCAGGTTAACTTACTATGCTTCTTTATTTAATAGTGTAGAAATTAATAGTTCTTTTTATAAGACGCCGAAGGCATCAACGGTTAAAAACTGGACAGAAAGTGTGAGTGATCACTTCCGGTTTACGTTTAAATTATCGAAATCAATTACTCACGCCAAAGGACTTGATTTTAATCCAGAAGATCTTCGCCTCTTTATGGAGACGATCAATAACATTGGTAATAAAAAAGGATACATACTGGTTCAGTTTCCACCGGGATTAAAGATTGAAAAATTAGACCAGTTACAAAAGCTTATATTAAGTGTAAAAGCCTGTGACCCCGACCGTGATTGGGAAGTTGCCATTGAGTTTCGGAGCCCATCATGGTACCAGCAGGAAGTATATGATTTATTGAATCAACACAACATTAGTATGGTAATTCATGATCTGCCTGCTTCTAAAACCCCGCTGATTGATTCCCCTGTATGTTCGAAGTATCTCAGGTTTCACGGTCCAGGTGGTCGTTACCGTGGAAGTTATACAGAGCAATTTCTACTTGAATATGCACAGTATATAAAGCTATGGACTAGTGAAGGAAAGATGGTCTACTGCTATTTCAATAACACAATGGGAGATGCTGTAAATAATCTACAGGAGTTGAACAGAATGGTGCAAGAACGATAACAAAAACAGGTTTGGAGTATCAATGGCAGAAATGGAACCAGGATAAAATGATGACTTTTTACAATAAAAGTTCTTGTAACAAACACTAAGGAAATCCTAATAGAGATAAAGTGAGTGAATGTTGCGCTGAAGTCTTTTCGAGGAAGACAACAGTATTGTTATATTTGGATCACATATACCTATCAACAAACATGTTAACCAGATTTAATATAAACTTTTTCAAAATCGCCCTTATTGCTTTATTTCTTGTTGCATCTCCGGTTCTATTCGCCCAGGTCGATACTTCAGCCATATCAGAATACCTCAATCGACAGAAAGATAAATCCTTTAAAAACTACGCCTTCCTGTTAGTGAAGGACGGAAAACCAGCATATAAAAAAGAGGTTGGAGAATTTACTTTAAAGACTCCTCAACCGATTGGAGCAAGCAGTCAATGGTTAACAGCAGCATTAGTGATGACCTTTGTGCAGGAAGGAAAAATTTCGTTAGATGATAAGGTCAGCCAATACATTCCAATATTCGACAAGTACTATAAGGGCTACATTACTATAAGACACTGCTTAACCCACTTCACAGGTATTCAGTCAGACAAACTTTTCCAAAAGAACAAGTTCAAAACTCTGGAAGAAGAGGTAAATGATATCGCATCAAAAAGGGAGATACTGACCAATGCCGGAGAAGAGAGTCGATACAGTAACCTGGGTTTTTCTATCGCCGGAAGGGTACTGGAAGTTGTAAGTAAAAAATCATTTGATCGCCTGTTTATAGATAGAATAGGAAGGCCTTCTGGAATGAAGAACACGACTTTCGCTAACGAAGATTACAATGATGCGGTTAATCCCGCAACCGGTGCTAAAGCATCTGCATTGGATTACACAAACTTCCTTACAATGTTGTTGAATAAAGGGATGTTCAATAATAAGCGTGTTTTATCTGAAAGTTCCGTTGAAACACTGTTGTCATTACAAGTTGAAAACAACAAGATCAAGAATGTTCCTTCTTTAGTCCAGGGTTATGATTATGCTTTAGGTGCCTGGATAATGGGTGTAGATGAAAAGAGCAACCGCTCAGCAATGACTGCACCGTCTTACTCGGGTACAGTTCCCGTAGTTGACTTTTGCAGGAAGTTCGCTTATGTAATACTTACTAAAGATCTTTCTTCTCCACCTAATAAAGATTTTTATAGAAACCTGAAAGAAGCTGTAGATGCAGGGATCAGAGCCACTTGCAAATAAGCATTCCAGTTCCCTTTTAAAGAATTTTCCCATTCTTAGACAATAAATCTAAAAATTCTCTGTTAATATAAGTACTTGCTAGCTGCATGTCATTGTACAGCATTCTATCAGGTACTTTTATTAATTAATAAAGCAACCAACTGAATAAGGTGTGTGAAAACTGATCTCATACACTTTTGAATTAAGTACTCAACCAAACCCAACTCTTATGAAATCAAAGCTTCACCCAATGGGCTTACTGCCTTATGCATGCCTTCTATTCTTCTTTTCTTTTTCGAAACTTCAAGCACAATACCGTGTTACAATCCTTGGATCATTCGGAGTTCAACAGTGGTATTTAGATGCAGATGGCGATGGTTATTCTACGGGACCTGCTGTCCGTTCTCGAACTTCTCCAGGACCTAATTATAAGAACTCCGGAATTATAGGTTTCGAAGACTGTGACGACAATCCCTCAACTGGTGGTCGTGTAAACAAAGGTGCACAGGAAGTTTGTAACGGAATTGATGATGATTGTGACGGATTAGTTGATAATGATGATCCATCTGTTTCAGGAAGAACCAACTGGTATCTTG
>DASVST010000072.1:0-1657 GCA_036387965.1 Segetibacter sp.
CAATAGTTTCGCTTTTTGAGCTGTCTTTTACAGCAAGCACCGAGGCTTTAACCAAATGAGAATTGTACAGTTCAGATTTCTTGATCTTGCCTTTTATATAATATTGAAGGTTGAGATTTAATTTTTTTACAACTCTCGCCATTACCAGCTTAGTCTTCATGATCTGGATTTCATTGGAGAGGTTTACCTTCTTGTTAAACATCATAATCTCATCCAGCCCTTGCATATCGTTGCTAGACGCGTTTGAGCCCTTATTCCCCTCGGGAAAGAAGACGGCCATAGAAGATACATAAGTGGGTGTTTTATACCTTATATAAACAAAGGATATACCTACTGCCAGTATAATCGAGATTATAAATAAAGGAAGATAAATGAAGTACTTCAGCAAGGTTTCCTTTGTGGAAAGCCTGCTTTGTGTAGAGTTCAAATCGGAAAGAGATAAAGAAGTGTTCATGAAACTATTATTAACGTGTAACGGTATAATATACTAATGTTAAGGTGCTTAATACGGTAACTAAAGTTGCGAATAGAGATAACCTGGCCTGCGTTTGTTGAACAGTAGCGGTAGGTTTGTTTTCAACGCTTTCAACAAAAACGATATCGTTTTGTTGCAGGCGGTAGTACGGCGAGGTAAAAACCGAATGAGACGTAAGATTTACATACCCGAATTCTCTTCTGCCTTTATTCTCTCTTATTATCCTAACCGGATATTTCTTTCCATACATGGTGATATCGCCAGCCTGGGCAATGGCTTCAAGAATATTGATTTTGCCATCAGAAGGAGATAATGTACCGGGGTGTGCTACTTCGCCTAGTACGGTTACTCTAAAATTCAGAAAGTCAAGTGTAACAACAGGGTCTGTCAGATAGGTACGTAAGCGGGTAAGGATCACATCGCGCAACTGGGTGCGTGTCAATCCTTCTGCTTTAATAAAACCTAGCTGAGGATATAAAATCCTGCCATCCTGCTCAACGGTAACACCTTTGGCTGTGGGTGGTAAATTATAAGGCAAGGCAGACTGTTGGTTTAAGGCTGACACTATTATACTTAATTGATCGCCTGGCTGAATGGGCACTTCGTAACTTGAATGTATATATGTGTGACTGCTATCAGACGGGTAGGTGGTTAGATAGTTTACTGTTTTCTCAGTAAGACACGAAGTAAACAAGAGGACAGTAAGGCACGATACAAGAAGAGACAATCTAAATTTCATAAAATAGTGTGCGTTGAGGATATTATTAATTAAAAATATAAAACGAAATGGATAAAAGTTGGAAAATTGCGCCTGCAATATTTCTGCAATGTTAATTTATGCCCCCTTCATAGCTTCGCCTCCTCAGTCACATCAAGCTAAGTAGAAATAAAAAAGGGAACCAAAAACGTTTGCTCTGGCTTCCCTCACTTATATAGAAAAAATGTATCACTTACGATCAACACCAACTTTTCTAAGGTTGCACAACAAAAGACATTAGTAATTTGTATTCTTTGTGTCGGCTGCAAATATAGGGTTTAACGAGCTTTGACGGTTTTCCAAAAACCTTACCATTATTTTATAATGTGTATCAAACATCTAATCATCTCACCTTCAAAATCAATTTTATCCGATAAGAACGGTTATCTGTTTATTTTATTTGACTTAAGGAAAAACAAATTATC
>DASVST010000073.1:0-5652 GCA_036387965.1 Segetibacter sp.
GGGTCTACCTTGTCTTCTGCGCCCTGTACAATTTTTTCTTCCACTACATCAGCTTTCTTTGAACCTTCGAGCGCTAATGCTGATTTGCCTTTAGGTACAAAACTGGTTGCTACATAGTTTTTGTTCTTGAGGTATCTCTCATACACCCGCATTACATCCGCAGGAGTTACCGAAAGAATGTTCTTAATATCCTGCTCAATAAAGCCGGGATTACCTGCAAAGATGTTGTATTGTGCAAGCTGCGTTCCTTTACCTAAAACGCTTGATAGCGAGTTGTAAAATTGCGTCTCCTGGCGTGCTTTAATTCGGTCAAGATCTTTGACTGAGATACCTTCTTTCTCAAATGCTGCGAAGGCTTCAGTAATGGCTTTTGAGACATCATCAAGGTCTTTATCAGCAAATGCACGAACAGACAAATGCATTTGACCTGCAAGTTCTGCTGTGCGATTAAACATGCTTACATTAGATGTAAGTTTCTTGTCTTCTACAAGCACTTTGTAGAAAGGTGCTTTTTTACCTTGCGTAAGGTATTGGGCTAAAACCTCGAGCGGGTAGGAGTCAGGATGATATTCTTCGACAGTAACCCATGCCATTGTAAGGTCGGGCAGTTTTGCAAAGTTGTCTTCGTGATAGCGTTTAACGATCTCCTTAACCACTCCCGGTCTTTTTGGAAGCGGGGTGATTTGTTCACCTCTCTTTATTTCTCCGAAATACTTTTGCACCCATTGACGGGCTTGTGCTTTATCGAAATCACCGGCAACTACCAGTGTTACATTGTTCGGTACATACCAACGTTTGAAGAATTCTTTAACGTCGGGTAGTGTTGCATTTTGAAGATCGTCGAGAGAGCCTATTACTTGCCAGTTATACGGATGATCTTCAGGATAAAGATTCTTATCTATAACATAAGAAGTATGACCGTAAGGATTATTATCAACTCCCTGGCGCTTCTCATTCTTCACTACCTGCTTTTCTTTTGCTAAAACCGGATCAGTTACTGTATTGATAAACCAGCCAAGCTTATCCGCTTCAGCCCAAAGCATTTTCTCCAATGCATCTTTTGGCACCGTTTGCAAATAGTTTGTACGGTCTCTGCTGGTCGAACCATTAGCTCCAGAACCACCAATCCGTGCAGTCATTTTATCAAGACCACCTTTGCCAAGGTTCTCTGATTCAAGAAATAAAAGGTGCTCGAATAGATGAGCAAAACCGGTGCGCCCAACTTTCTCACGGGCAGAACCAACATGCGCAGTAAGCGATACCGCAACTACAGGATCTGAACGGTCTATATGAAAGATCACCTGCAGCCCGTTAGGTAAAGTGAACTTTTCGTAGTCAATCTTGAAGAGGGGCTTGTCGGCAGCCTTCTGGGCTGTGACTACAGCTGACAAAAGTAAAAGAGAAAAAGCTAAAAGGTATGATTTGATCATTGATTAAATATTTCGGGGTAAATCTAAGATTAAAGTTGTTTCAAATTCTTTAAAGGTTGGAGAGCGGTATGTCTCTTCCACTTCTATTTCAGGGTTGAGTTTAGATTACAATTTCTCACTCAGATTGTTACACCTATCGTTAGCCACGGCATTTGTAAAAATTTTGTTAAAGGGATTTCCTCAACCCAACCCTTTTGTTTTCAGTGCGGGTACTGTTTATAGCCGGCATTACTAAACCAAAACCGAAAACAATAAAAAAAACAAAAAATGAAAACTTTATTCTCGAAATCAATTTGCTTCTTATTTGTTATAACGCTTCTTGGCTCATGCTCAAAGGATAATATTGTTCCCTCACCTGTAGAACCGGTACCGACCAATCCTGCTGAAATGGGTTTGTTCAGGTTTATTGCAGATGTAAATCTAACTGGTGAGCCTTATCACCAGAGCAATCTCACAGCAGTTGTAAGTATCATCAATGGGAAAAATGAAGAAGTGGTAAATGAAAAAACATTATCACTTAACCTTGATGGCACCGTAAAAAGCGAAGCAATACAACTGCCCGTTGGAAATTACAAGCTTACGAGATTTCGCCTCGTTTACGGCGGCGTGAACACACACTTTGCTACACCTAAAGCAGGTTCTGCAAAAGCTGCAGCTATACTAAAGCCTTTGGATATGTCATTTACTGTAACAAAGACCAGTAGCGATGTACGTGTCGAAGCTATACGGGTGCAGGCTGGTGAAAGACCAACGGCATTTGGCTATCCTGTGGGTTCTTTCGATAATGACCAGGAAGAAAACAGCCCTTATTTCAAAATAAAAATAAAGGCAATCATGCAAATTGGTGATGTACTATACGATAGCATTCCTGCAGCTTTAGCTTTAACAACATGGGACAAAAATGGCGAAATGACAACTACTTATACCGCTCTTAAAGCAGGTGTAAATGAAATATCACTTCTCAAGGTTGCATCTAAATTTCAGTTTCGTGTTGACAAATGGGGAACATGGGATGTAATGACCTTAGACAGGAAGGATGTGGATGAAGGAACTGTTTACACATTGGGTGGAAGCAAGGCAGCAAAGAAGCTAAAGTCTGAGATGACATACAAGCTGGTAGATGGACAATACCTGCCGGACACTAAGACTGACTATGTATATGATGGATCAGGCAGGCTTTCGCAAGTACTCTACTTTTTAAGGAAAAGTAATAATACCCCTTACCTGGCTATGGCTGATGAGTTTGAGTATAGCGGAGGAAAAGTAGAAAAGATCAATCGCTTCGATAAAGAGAGCAACAGCCTCATCGGTTTTACTTCTTTTCGATATGATAACCAGGGAAAGGTAACCAGTATATCACACAAAGAAAATGGAGTTGAAACAAATGCTTCTGTAGAATATTCATACAATCCAAAACAGGAGATCATCGTTCGATATCAATACCCTGGTAGAAGTATAACAATGACGAACGTTATGCAATTTGTTGGCGGCAACATGGTAGAAAGTGCAGCCACTACTTCAAATAATAACAGTGAATTGGGAAGGTATAGTTACGACTTTAATATCAATCCTTACATACACATGAAGTGGCCAAACCTGTTTCTTTCTAACACTTCTAAAAACAACAAACTCAGTCAAT
The DNA here is from genome assembly GCA_036387965.1 of Segetibacter sp. Classification (GTDB taxonomy): domain Bacteria; phylum Bacteroidota; class Bacteroidia; order Chitinophagales; family Chitinophagaceae; genus Segetibacter. The sequence continues at coordinate 3,070 of DASVST010000073.1, forward strand.
ATAAAACTTACTATGGTAGCTATCCAACAGCGGAACCCTACAGTTATAATTACAATTATGATATTGATGGATATCCAAAAGAACTGATCAAACATTTTAAGTCTTACACTACCAACAGCTTTCTTTTCACTACCAAAACAGTATACGTTTATTAGTTAGAAAAATGTAGATCCGGTGCTATGAAAAACCATTTTATTTTTATTACTTCACAACTATTTATCATGAAAACAAGAATAATACTCATCACAATTATTGCGCTTACTTCCTGCACTGCTGCAAAGCTTTCTGTGCCCGATGCCTTCACCAGCCAGGCTGCTAAAATGTCTGTAAAAGGACTAAACGGATGGATGATCAATCAAAAGCTAAGCTTTGGAAATTACCAGACGTCACCTGTAAAACGGGGTTGGGATTTTGGAAGTTCTTTTCAATACACAAAGTTTCGCATTCGTCCCGAAGAAGCGCTCCTGAAGGTGTTCAACATCGACACAGATAACAAGAGTTTAAAGCACCGAAATAAGTTTCAATACACCATTGAAGATGGCAACCTTGTAGCAGAGGTTTATGCAACAGAAAAGTTCAACGAGAAGCAATTGGTATACAAAAGCAACAACCCTTACCTGGGAAATGCATCAAAGACGAATAAATATGAATACGCATTTACAGCAGCCATTATGCCGTTGACCACAACAGATAATGATCCATGGTCTCTGGTGCTTATGAATCGCTACGATATCGCTAAAGACACTGCACGCAAACTGTTCGACAGACATTATGTTGAGGAAGAAGGATACGCAACAAATGGAAAAGAGAATATTGCTATTCGTCCGTTGCGAATTGAAAATATAACTACGAAGAGCGGCAAGCAAACAAAAGTATTTGGTGGAAAGATGTTATCAGGTTACGAACTGCAGTGGGATGGAGGTGTAGTTGCCATCATCGATATTCTTGATAACAACATCTGGATGTACAAAGACCTTGAGCCTTCTGAAAAATTAGTTCTTTCATCAATCGCTTCAGCTATTTTATTGAAGCGTATGCAGGATGTACAAAAAGATAAAGACGCATTAGATAATTAATGTTAGCCGTAGAAACAGACATACAAGAGTTGGTTGACGGTTGCCTTGCAAATAATCGCAAAGCACAGGAAACTCTTTACCGTTATTTCTACGGCTTTGCTATGACTATTGCTTTAAGATATTCGCGTGATGAAATGGATGCTGCAGACATTATGAGCCATGCATTTGTAAAGGTGTTTAAGAGCATGCACACATTTGATAGCAGCAAGGGCAATTTGCATAGCTGGATAAAAAGGATAGTGGTAAATGAGGGATTGGATCACATGAAAAGCCGCAGCCGCTTTAGTGAGAATGTTGAAATTGAAACTGTAGAAGAACCCACCATAGATAATGCGGTACTTGAACAAATGGGTGCAGATGAAATTATGGAGCTCGTTAAAAAACTCCCGCCTGCCACACACGCCGTTTTTGTGTTGTATGCAGTCGAAGGCTATAATCACCGTGAAATAGCCGAACGAGTGAAGATTAGCGAAGGTACTTCTAAATGGCACCTAAGCGAGGCACGAAAAACACTACAAAAACAACTACAACATTTAAACACTTAATGGATCAACGACTATCATATGAACAACTGATCGCAGGCAAGCTGCAAAGCATTCCTGTACCCGATATGGCTGATGCTATTTGGGCGAGGGTAGAAGCGCAGTTGGATATTGATTTGCCAACAGATGATAGCGGTTCTGCTCCGCAGTCCCCTCCGTCTGGTCCTGGTATTATTGGTTGGGGATTATCTGTCTTTGTAGTAGTGCTGTTATTTCTTCTATACAAAAACAACTCTAAAACTTCTCCACTACAAAATTCAGGAACTACAAATCAACAAATAATTAAACCTGTTGAAAATAACACTGATCCACAGGAACAAGATGTAAGAGAAATTAGAAGGTCTATAACAATAACTGGGCAAGCGCCGGTTGATAATGCCACTATCAAACAGGATTCAATGGGAACGAATCCTATAGTCATAAGTATGCCTTCAAAGGTTGATAGCGTAACCAGGGACATCATTCAACCTCCTGTGGTTTCTTCTTCACCAAAGGATACAATAGCAACAGGCAAGAAAAAGAAGGGAGTAGGCGGGTTAAGCGAAAGTGATTACAGGATTGTGCCAAAGAAGGATAAACAATAAATGATGAAAGCTACATGTGCTTTTTTGGTAATAATGATCAGATTCGAGAAGAAATTTATTCTTATTGATCATGCTATAGAAAGAAGTTACAGCAAAAGCTGCTTTCCCCCTTGATATGGAAAAGTACCTGTTTATTAGTAAGCAGGCTTTGTTTAGTTATTTATTACTGATCATCCGTAGTTTATCACTTCTTCAATTTATATGAAAAGTTTTCAGTAACACCATCGAAATCGATGGTTATCCAAACTTCTTCAGGAGTCCGTTTTATTCTGATGTCTTCCTGCTTCAGGTTACGTGGATCTTTCTTTAGCAGCCACCGCTTTAGTTCAGTGTCTGTCATTTTGTTGATGTCAGCAGGGGGAGGAGGAGGTTCAAAATCGG
>DASVST010000074.1:0-3187 GCA_036387965.1 Segetibacter sp.
CGAGAGCCTTGCCTAAAACTTGGTCACTATACGGTGCAATCCAACCGCCATATTCGAAACCTCCTGACTTATCTTCCTCAGGGCCACCAGGTGCTTGCATTACGCCATCTAATGTGATAAATGACAAGACGATTATTTTTCTCATCTAATTGATTTTATAAGCAACTTGTTCAACATTAATTTGTTCGGTTACAAATCTCGTCAATTAAGATCATGCGGTTGTAGTGTAAATGCGACAATCTTGCTGGCTGAATACGACAAGCACTAAAGGTTATACCCTGATAAGAGGATTTATCGAACATATTTCGTAATCACAATGACTCGTAGTAAGAGGCAATTAATAGCCTACGGGATCACTTAATCGTTGTTCATCTCCTTCTTCAGATCAATAAGAGATTTTAAAACTTTCATTTCTTTTTCAATACCGTTTTTGGCTTGAATAATAATTATAACAGCGCCTAATACAAAAGACACATGCATCATTATCATCCATTTCATTTCAATGTAACGGCTGAACTCCGGAGATAAGAAATAAAATCCTATAACATATAAAACAGCCGTTGTGATGCTAACAGGCCCCTGAACTTTTTTACGGAAACTGTAAAATGAAAGAGCCTTATCGGTGGAAACTGATGCACTATTTGATAACTGTATCTTCTTTGATTTGATCGTACTTAAAATTTCAATAAGAAGTCTTAGTGATAGACTTGTAAGCATAAGGAACATGCCTGTTTTACTCATGCTCTCTTTTAGATATATTGAATTAAAGAAGAGCGAAAGAATAACCAGCGTTACAGTAAAGATTATGATATTGCCAAAGTGGAAGTATAGAAGGCTCTTCTTTCTACGTGTTGCGAGTTCAATCAATTCATTCGGCTTTGCCAATGAAGTTGAGATTGTTTGTTTGGCTGCATTCCACTGATTTTCTAAGTTGTCCATATTATTGATGCTGTTTTAAGAGTTCCCTCATTCCATTTTTTATCCTGTGAATCTTCACCCGAAGATTGATACTACTAATGCCTGTTATTTTTTCAATTTCTACATATTCTACCCCGTCTAATACCAACATTATTATAAGGCGTTCTAACCTGGGTAGTTCACCTATTGCTTTATACAATGCTAAATGTTGTTCTTCTTCATGCCCGGCTGTTTCAAGTGCATTGGTATGATTGTCTGCATCAATTGGTGTAGACTGCTTCCGGTTATTTGACCGGATATAAAGCAGGCAAGTATTTACAGTAATGCGATAAATCCAGGTCTTGGGTGTTGAAGCACCTTTAAAAGAATGTAGAGCGTTCCACACATTGATAAAAACTTCCTGGGCTATGTCTTTTGCCAACTCCCTGTCACCTTTCATATACCCAAGGCACATCTGAAGTACCATTGCATGATGCGCCTGGTGTAAATCAGCGAACAATTTTTTTAGTGAAGGAGAATCGCTCAATTCTTAAAAGTTCTTTAGTTATTATAAAAGAAAGATGGATAAATACAGGCAATTAGTTATTGGTTCACACTTCTCTTTCCAAGAAAAGAATTGACCTTTCCATAAAACCATCCAGGTTGATCAAGCATGATGAAGTGCTTACTATCTGTTGCCATTTCGATGGTTTTTGTTTTAAGATTTGCATATTGTTTTTCGAAGGTTCCCCTTGCTATTTCAGCACTTGGAAAAGACGCTCCTAAAATTAACGTCTCTGCCTTCACGTTTGCAAGTACATCACGTAAATCAAGTTTGAGTAAATCTGTATATCCGTAAACATAAGTGTTACGATCAGCTTCCTTAATCCACCTGGCAAGTGTATCTACATAATTTTGTTTCATGGTCATGTTAGTCGCCATCATAACAGCCAGTTGCTGAAAGGCATCGTCTTTCATTTGAAGTAACTGTTTGTTATACGGACTATTGTATTGAATTTGCGCTGCTGTAACTCCCGGCATCATTAATTCTCTCATGCAGGGGATTGCATCCACTAAGATGAGCTTACTTACCTGATCAGGTAAGGCTGCAGCAAGGTCAACAGCCAGGTTACCACCCATGCTGTGTCCGATAATAGTGACATCAGAAAATTTTTCTTTTTTAATGTAGTCAATCAGTTGGGCTTTTATTACAGGGTACCACGGGGTATCAATGGATGGTATGCCGTTAAAGCCTGCATAAGAAACTATATGAGTTTGCTTACTGCTTTTTAAATTAGCTACAGTCTCGTTCCATATGGAGCCGGGAGTAGTAAACCCGGGTAAGAACAATACGGGGCTTCCATTTCCTGATTTCTTTATTTTGATTGCTTCATTTTGGCTGAAGGCTGAAGAGGTAAATAATAAAAGAGCCAGGCTGATAATTAATGTTTTCATTTTAAACTTTTTACCAGCTTTGATACAAAAGGAGAAGAATTGTTACAAAAACTCAGAAGTTTTTTTGGCATTGTGCATCGCTGTGCCAGCAGAATACTATCTTAATTACTCACAGGCTTTAGCCTTATGCATGGTAATGTTATTTATTCAATTCCATATTCCGTTAATCTCGGTTAGAATAATTGGCTTACCGTCTGTTACTACAATTGTATGTTCGTGTTGAGCCATATAACCTCCTTTGTTGCCAACCATTGTCCAGCCGTCCTGCAAGGTTTTAGCATAGGTTGAAGTTGTTGTAATGAATGTCTCAATAGCAACCACTGAATCTTTTTTAAAGCGGGTTGTATGAATTTGTTTTTATAATTGGCTATACCACTTGGTTCCTCATGAAGGCTTCTTCCTATCCCATGACCTGTCAAGTTTTTTATAACCTTGTAACCTCTTTTTTTTGCTTCCTGTTCAATTAGATGTCCAATTTCAGAAATGCGAATACCACCTTTTATATTGAAAATTGCTTTTTGTAAAATTTGCTTAGAAGCATCAACAAGCTTTTGATGTTGATTGATGTCGTTGCCTAATACAAAAGAACCACCATTGTCTGACCAAAAGCCATTTAGTTCGGCTGAAACATCAATGTTTATCAAGTCACCTTCTTTGAGTACCCTGCTGTCGGATGGAATGCCGTGACAAAACTCGTTGTTTACACTTATACAAGTCCAACCTGGAAAACCATAACTAACGTATGGTGCTGATTTAGCTCCATAGTCATTAAGAATTTTTCCTCCGTAGTTGTCTAATTGTTTTGTAGTGATACCTGGCTTAGCATAATCTCTCA
>DASVST010000075.1:0-2118 GCA_036387965.1 Segetibacter sp.
ATTTCTCTTATAGTGATAGTTTCTATTGGGTGCTATCTCTCAACCGGTTTAATTGGCTACAAAGCCGTTGCTTTTCTCCTGCTTATCACTTTGTCATTCCTTACCCTGTTTTTTGATATTCTACCTGTAATGGCTGCAGCCTGCTTAAGTGCATTGATATGGAACTTTTTTTTCATTCCACCTCAGTTTACCTTTCACGTTCATTCAGCTGAAGATTTCTTCCTACTCATAATGTATTTTATTATAGCAATGGTACATGCCGTGCTTACTTATAAAATCAGGCAGATACAAAAGGATGCAAGAAAAAAAGAAGAAAAAGCTAATACATTAAAGCTATACAATACACTTCTTAACTCGCTGTCACATGAACTTAGAACACCAATCGCCACAATTATTGGTGCCTCCGATAATTTGCTCATGAATGCCAATAAGCTCACAGACGATAATAAAGCAAATCTGCTGTCGGAGATCTCATTGGCTTCGCTTAGGCTAAATCAACAAGTAGAGAATCTGCTAAATATGTCTCGTTTAGAAAGTGGCTTCATCCAGCCAAAGAAGGATTGGTGTGATGTGAATGAACTTATCTATGCATCAATAAAGCATATGGAAGACCATTCAGACGATCATAAGATTGTAGTACAGGTAAAGGAGAATCTTCCTTTGTTCAAACTAGATGTTGGTTTGATGGAACAAGTTCTGTACAATCTTATAAGTAATGCTATTATTTATACACCAGTAAATTCAACAGTTATTATAACCGCTGATTGCGCGGGCAATAACTGCATCATCATAGTAGAAGACGATGGGAAGGGATTTCCTGCTGAAGAAAAAGAAAAAGCATTTGAAAAATTTTATAGGCTGAAGTATTCAAAAACAGGGGGCACAGGTTTAGGACTGTCTATAGCCAAAGGTTTTGTAGAAGCGCACAATGGAACAATAAGATTAGAAAGCAGCAATTCTGGTGGAGCAAAATTCACCATTGAAATTCCAACAGAAATATCATCCTTAAATGATTTGAAGAATGAATAGTCCTCAAATTTTAATAATAGATGACGAAGCGCAAATAAGAAAGTTGCTACAGATAACGTTGCAGTCAAACGATTATCGCGTTGCAGAAGCATCAACCGCCAAAGAAGGACTAAGCACAGCAACAGGTACTCCCCCTGACTTGATATTGCTTGACTTAGGTTTGCCCGATGAAGACGGACATTCTGTATTGCAAAAACTAAGAGTGTGGAATTCAAAACCAATTATCATAATATCGGTACAAAACAATGAGGAGGACATTGTAAGAGCATTAGATAATGGAGCAAATGACTACCTCCTAAAACCATTCAGAACCGGAGAATTGTTAGCTCGCATACGATCCGCTTTGCGGGGTGTCAGCAATGATGACGAGAGCTATATAAGGGATTATAATGACCTTCAAATTGACCTTTTAAAGAGAACAGTTTGGAAAGATGATGAACCCGTTAAGCTAACTGCAACAGAATACAACCTGTTAATCCTGTTTGTTAAGAATGAGGGAAAAGTTTTGACACACCAATTTATTCTCAACAAGGTATGGGGTCCAACTTTTACAGAGCAGTCCCAGTATTTAAGGGTCTATGTTGCACAGTTGAGAAAAAAAATCGAGAAAGACCCAAACCGCCCAAATCACATCATTACAGAAACCGGCGTTGGGTACCGGCTCGTTTCCAAATCCTAACAATGAGATACCGAAAGAAAGTTCAATTAAACTTGTTTAAAAATAATGGTAGTGCAGTAGTGCAGGCTGTTGTTATCGTGCTTTTTTGTTTCAGCTTTAAAAATTAAGGAATATTAAAATTAATTTAAAAAGATAAAGTGGGTAAACACATAAATCTGAAAAAAGTTTCAGCAGCAGGGTTGCTAATAGCATTAGGTATTATTTACGGTGACATAGGAACATCACCTTTGTATGTTTTTAATGCAATTCTAAAAGACAGGGAAGTCACTGATAAGCTAATCATTGGTGCGCTTTCATGTGTTATCTGGACACTCACATTACAAACTACGATCAAATATGTTATTCTTACGCTCAAAGCAGATAACAAGGGCGAAGGCGGCATTTTTTCTCTATATGCCTTGGTCCGAAGA
>DASVST010000076.1:0-3183 GCA_036387965.1 Segetibacter sp.
ATCTGCTGAGTTACGGTTGTAATGTCTTCCGGAGTGATCACAATCTTCCTCTTCTGATATTGCTTCTTTTTATCAGGCTCAATAAAGTCAAATTCCGTGCTTGTTACTTTCCAATCTTTCTGTTCGTAATTATCAACTAGAATCTTATAAAAAACCGCTTGCCTCCAATAACTTCCACCATCTGGTTCCTTTCCATCAGGTCCTTTCAACTTTGGCACTGCTTTATCAGGATCGCCGGTTTTATAGTCAACTACGTTCACAGATTTTCCGTCAAACTCAAGCTTATCTAATTTACCTTTTAGCGGAACACCTTTCACTACAACGTTCCTGATGTTTCGTTCTACTGCAATAACACGGTTCCACTGCGAAATGTACTTTTCGTAGTAGTTGTTCAAAACATCCAATCCATATTCAAGTCTTCTGTTGAATTGTTCTTTAGTAAAGCTTTCGCGATGACGAAACATGTACCATTTAAAATCTTCAACAAATTCTTCTTTAGTTGGAAAGCGTTCACCGTTCTTTTGCATTTTTTCAAACAACAACTGCAATGCATGATGCACGGCAGAACCAAATTCAGTTGCCTCATTTTTACCTGAAGGAACCCTAATCAAATTTTTAAAGTAAAAGCCGAGAGGGCAGTCGATGAAATTGTTTAAAGCAGTTACATTCATTACGAATTTATCCAGCAGGCGACCAATAAAATCATGTTCCACCTGTTCAATCTCAGGTTGAAGATCAGGGTTGAATTGTAAGGCTGCAAACTCCGCAAGTTTTTCTTCGTCAATAAAAACTTTTTCTATCGGAAGAATATGTTCCTGCTGAATTTCTGCAATAAACATGGAAGGTTCAAGTTCTTTTCCATCATTTTTAAACCTGCTGTAAGAGATATGTAAGTGATGAGCAGCTCTTGTTAATGCTACATAAAACAATCTTCTTAATTCTTCTTCCTCTTTCTTTTTTGGTTGAGAAATAAACATCGTATCAGGGAAGCTGTATCCACCTCCCGGCTTCCGTTTTTTCTCCCATGAACTCGCATTAGATCCAACAACAAACACATGCTCATATTCCAAACCTTTAGAGCCATGAGCTGTTAAAAGATTTACACCCTTTTCGTTTCCACTTACCTGCACTAAAGGCAAAGCCAAGCTTTCTCTTTCCATCAAATCGAAGATGTTTATCAACCCTTGCAGCGTTAATGAGGGATTGCGTTTTGTTTCCTCTTTTACAAAGTCGAATAGACCCGTCAACACCTGCATCAGCCAAAGCTTTTCAGGATGTTGCATGATATATTTTAGTACACCGCCTTCGCGTATAATGTTCTCCAAAAGCGTTTGTATAGTTACGTTTGGAACATCACTTAGAAGCTTTTCAATAATTTTTCCTGCAGCTTTCATTTCATCCGAAACACCTTTTTCAAACAACGTTCTTGGTGGATTATTCGCTTTATCAAAAAGCATTTTTCGTAAAGATGTTCTTTCGCCACCATACTTCTTATCAGAAACCTCCACAGACAATTTCGCTATCTCTATTGCAGGTATTGAAAAGAAATCAAGATGGAGAATGGAGAACAACATTTCATCTCCACCGTAGGGAATGTCATGTTCGGCAGCCAGGTAGCGAAGCAGCAAAAGAATCTTCTTTGCTAAAGGAATTTCTAAAATGTTCAGGTGTCGTTTACTATAAGCAGGAATGTTTCTCAGCTTGAAGTATTGGGCTAACTCTTCTCCATATTTATGTTCTTTATAAATGACGCTTATAAGTCCAGGAGCAAGTCCATCCTTTAAAAGTTTCTCTACTTGCAGCGTAATATCTATCATCTCTTGCCGTTGCGTTTCATACTCTCTTACCTTAGGGCAACAATCTTCTCTTGTCATTCCTTTCCACCTGTCATGGCTTGAAAGCAAATCTTTTGTCAGCCCTTCCATCTTTTTTACAAGACGCTCCTCATTGCCATCAATTAATGTTTTTGAAATGTCAAGTATTGGCTGAACAGAACGATAATTATTTACCAGTACAACTGTTAACAGGTCGTTCTTATAGCTTTCAGCAAACGTGTGCATGTTCTCAACATTTGCTCCCTGGAAACGATATATGCTTTGATCATCATCACCAACCACAAAAACGTTTGGCTTCTCCCAATAATTAATGAGTAGTTGTACAAGCCTGTTTTGTGTGCCACTCGTATCCTGGAATTCATCAACTAAAATGTATAAGTATTGCTCCTGGTAGCGTGAAAGTAATTGCGGGTTTTCTTCAAATGCTTTTATGACCCAATTAATCATGTCGTCAAAATCGTATCGATTTCTTTTACGCATCAACGATTGAAAATTTTCAAATTCATTTACTGCTGCGCACAGTTTTACCATGCGCTCTTTTTCCTCTTCAATCTTATCTGTTCTTATGTCACCCTTCTTAAAAATTCCAACCGCTCTTTTGCATTTATATTCATCGCGATCTGATAAGCAGGCTATGTAATCATCAATCTTCTTCGTGATAAACTCAGCAGACCAACCCTCCCGTTTCATTGTACTGAAAAGAGATTGCAAATTGTTGATTTCAAAGTATACATCTCCGCGATATCTTTTTAGTGGGTGATTTTTAGCAAAGCCATCTATCAGTTCTTTATATAATTCAATCTTCTCGAGATCCGAGATCGGATCCATAGAAGTTTTCTCAAACAGCGATAAATTCTCCTGAATTATATCATTACAAAATGCATGAAATGTATATATGTTGACCTTGTAAGCGTCAGGCCCTATAAAGCCTAAAACTCTTTTGCGCATGGCAACAACACCGGCATCTGTATAAGTGAGGCAAAGAATATTTTCAGGGGAAGCATCTGTATCAATTAAGATTTTTCCAATCCTCGCACTTAATATCTGTGTCTTCCCTGTTCCAGGTCCTGCAATTACCATAACGGGTCCTTCAATAGTGTCAACTGCCAAACGTTGTTTTTCATTTAGCCCATTATATATCTCGTTATATTTTGCCGACTGCTCATATTTATTCAACATTGTTCAAAGTTAGCATTTGGCAAAGGAAATGATAAGGTGCAGCACCCAATGTTGACAATGTGTTAAGTAAAGTTGATCCGCAATTTAGAAACGCTTAGATCGTTATTTTTATACGATGAAATTTCTGTTCATACTTCTTCTTTTACCTTTTTCCTATGTTTCTGCGCAG
>DASVST010000077.1:0-7972 GCA_036387965.1 Segetibacter sp.
TCGTCCCCGAATCAAGTTCGGGGCAGGCTGTTCCTCCTCGCAATGACGGATACAAGTAAGGGGACGGGCTATAAACTTGAATTACTAACTATTGCCCTATACGATCTTGCTCTTCGTTTGCACTACCCTGTGTTCTTTTTACAGGTGCAATCTTTTTTCCTTTAGCAAAGCGGTAAGAGAAGGCGATCGATGCAACTCGGGTTTCATTTATTTGTTCGATTCCAAAATCTACGTTACCATATTGGCTTCTGCCTCTGAATACCTGGCTGTGGAAAATATCCCGTACGCTTAAACGAAGTGTGCCCTGGTTTTTCAGCACCTGCTGGCTAAGTCCAACACCCATAAATGCAATAGACTTTGCTCTCATTACACCTTCGTACCAGCCGTTTCTAAACCTTCCGTTTATTTCTGCCTGCAATGTCTTATTGACTTTAAACTGCTGCGTTCCAGTTATTACAAAGCTTGTTGCACCAAAGTCGATCGGAGCGTTGCTTGCGAGACCTTTGTAATTGTTATTGAAAGCGTTTAAGTTCATACTACTCGTCCACCATTTAGTAATTGGTGTGTTCGCATTTATTGAAAGTCCGAACTGTGTTAGAGTAGCAATGTTTGCAGGCATTGTGTAGGTTTCCTGTCCTTTCTGTTCAATTATAGATTCAACAACATCTTTAACACGTGAATAATTTAGTGAAGTTGTAATCTGGTTTTTCCATGTGTGAGATATCTCAAAGGCGTTGCTAACCGAAGGTTTAAGGTTCGGATTTCCCTTGCGGTACATGTACCTGTCAATGAACCTGATGAAAGGGTTCAAGCTTTCATAATTAGGACGGCGTACTCGTCTTCCGAAATTTGCTCCGAAGGTGTTTTTATCATTTGCCTTGTATTGTAAGAAAGCAGTTGGAAATAGTTGTACATAAGAGGTATCGAAATTTTGATGTGTGGTTAATTGCCTCCCTTTAGAATTAGTATTCTCCAACCGCAAGCCTAGTTGTGCAGATATCTTTTTAGATAAAGGTTGACTTAGATTAACGTACGCAGCATTTATGTTTTCATCATAGATGAAATGGTTACTGCGGTTAAAGTCATGAACGATTCTACCATTCTGAATGCTGTCGTAGTTCGCATTATTATCTGTTCGTACAATACCGGTTTTAACACCTGCTTCAAATCTTGCATTCTTTTTTAATGGATGCAGGTAGTCCACTCTTGCGGTATATACTTGAATATCCTGTGGCAAATCTCCCGTTAAAGTATCTGCCTTTCTATATGGATTACCAACTGCATCTGTATAAGAATTTACCATGAACTGATCGGTCTGTGAACCATATTTTAGAAAGTCGATATCCGAAGTAATCTCCTTGCCTTTCTTATCGAGCAAGGTGCGGAAGTTCAGGTTAGTGCCAAAACTTTTCCCGTCAGTCTCATTATTCACCATAGCTTTTGTTACGCCCTCAAGTGCATTCGACGAGTTAGATATATTGGTGATGTTTGGGTTATTCTCTGAGAATTTTCTTTTATTAATGTTTACAACAGCACCAAAAGTTGTTTTCTTAGTCGCAAAAAAATCAGCTCCAATCTTGGCACTGTATGCATTACCTTCTAAAAGTTTATTAGCCTCCTGGTCAAAAAACTTGTCTATTGTCTTTGTATTGTCCTGAAAGATGCTTCTATTGATCTTTATAGTTCCGTATTGTTTTCTATAGTCGTGGCTCAGGTTCGAGAACACATTCACTTTACCTTCTCTATAATTGAAATTGAAGCCTTCGTTTGTTTTTGGATAACGCCCCTGCGAATAACCTATAGTTGCTAAACCATTATAGCCAGCAGTAATTGTTTTCTTTGTTTTAATATTTATTATACCTGAAGTACCTGCTGCATCGTAACGTGCAGGCGGGTTGGTCATTATTTCAATCTGATCAAGTTGATTAGAACTCATGCTGCGTAACATGTTTGCAAGATCAGCTCCTCCTAACTGTGTTGGACGGCCATCAACCATAACCAATACACCCTCTTTTCCTTTTAAACTAATGTTACCATCCCTGTCAACAGACACACCGGGAGATTTTTCTAAAACCTCTAATGCTGAGGTACCAATGTTGGTTATAGATGCTTCAACGTTTACGATTGTTCTGTCAATACGTTGCTCTACCAGCGGACGCTTTGCTGTAACACTTACACCTGCAAGTTCTTTACTTACAGGACTCAAACTAATAACGGGAATTTGTATAGTTTGTTCCAGTGGGTTTACTTCAATTACTTTAGAGTAGCTCTTCTGGTGACCGACTGCAGTAACAGAAACTACATACTTTCCATCAGCTACTTTCTCAAAGGTGAATACACCTTCTTTATTAGCAGCAGAAAGCTTAACCGTTGCAGAGTCTTTAGCACGTAGCAGGCTTACCGTAGCGCCTTCTACTGCTTTTACGTTGTTACTTGTTATATTTCCTGTAACGATTCCTGTGCTCTGCGCGATTGCAGTAGAAACAATCATGAGAAATGATGCGAGTGAAACTGACAACTTAATAATATTCATCGTTTTATTTTTTGCGTTGATAATTGTGATGCAAGATTAGGCGACATAAACCCTCGCATAGTTTGAATGTGTTGAAACACGTTAAAAATGTGACGGAATGGTTCCTGGTGCCTTTTTAAAGATCTATTCATGTACTTAAAAGTACTTTGCAATACAAAGTAAATGAAATTAAGATTACCTCTTCTCTTTATTTTGGTTTACCATTACAGAGTTTGATAAACGGTAACATAAGAAATAAAAAGGCCTGTGATCACTCACAGGCCTTTTCTTGTAGTGTTAGATCAGCCGCCGAAAGTTCACACCTTCATCTAATTGCCTTCAACATATTTTTTGAAATTATCCAATATGGCTTGCCAGCCTGCTCTTTGCATTTCAACTGAATGACTGCCTTCAGCCTCGAAAGTTGTCGTTACCAAGGTACTGCCATCAAGATCTGCAAAGTCTGTTACTACCTTCCTGCCATCAGCTATTGTATAACTTATTCTCTTTTGGTCAACTATCTCATCATAGGTGCCTTCAAAGTCAAACCCGAAACTTCCGTCTTTGGCTTCCATCCTGGCAATGTATTTTCCGCCTACGACAAGGTCGTTCTCCGCTTTCGGGCACTGCCAGTCGTCAGAGGCAAAGTTCCATTTAGTAATGTGTTCGGGTGCTGTCCAATACTCCCAAACTTTCCCTGTTCCGGCGTTTACATTCGCCTCAATCGTTATCTTGTTTTCCATCGTTAGAGTGTTTTAAAAAATGTGTTTTGCTTGTTTCCGGTCTAAGATTGTTCTTGGAACAAAAGTAAAAACTTCAACACAAATTTCGCTGTCACCGTCCATGATAATTGGTGATTACTTTACTAACATTGACGTCAGGGAATTTTGAAGCTACACTGCTTCGCGGTTATTATGTTCGCCCTCATGTAACACAAGAGCTTTCAAAAGCAACGTCAAAATAAATATAAATCAGTTCAACCACTCACGGGTAAGCTCACTTACAACCTGTGAGCACAAATAACAGGCAGCTATTGCTACTACTGTTTGTAAAATGATGATTGCTTTTTTGCCCCTGTAAAAATTGAGATTAGTAAAAGAATTATATAGCAGGATGAATATAAGTTCGACTATCCTGTTTTCATAATTTGGGAAAATCAAATTAAAAGATACAATAGGCACAAGTACCAAGAAAACAAGCGACAAATTGTACAGAAGCATTATGAGAGTTTCGGCATAGTTGTACCGGTTGTTTTTAAAGCAAAGCCAGGTAAATAAAGTATAAAATGGAACCAATACTGCCTGCAGTAAAACAAAGTAGTGCCTAAAGAAATCTTCAGAAGCATAATCAGCTTCACCATACAATTTTCTGAAGGCAACATTTATAAGATAATATCCAAGCCCGCTAACGGTACCACAAATAAAGAACATCGAAAAAGGTTTTTGATGCCTTGCCCTTTCACCCTCAATATACTTGCGCTGCATCGTGCCGGGAGAGGTAATTAACTTTTTTAAAGTATATCCAAAACCTTTGTCGAGGTGTGTGAAGTAATGGAATACTTCATGGAAAATATTGGAAAGGGTAATGGCTTTTATAGAAGCTTTATCTCCGCAGTTGGAGCAGTAATTACCTGATATAGCATGCCCGCAGTTACGGCATTTGCTATGCCTCATGGTTTTGGCTATTTAAATTGCAAGATAATTAAAATACAAGATGCAACCGGGTAAGTAAGGCACATTCAACTTTGCAGTATTGGAGCAATCCGGCAGAACTGGAGGATGTTTTTAAAGCCGGAACAGCAATCAATTATGGATTTCCAATTTGCCCAAGGTGTGTATGCTTAAATGAATCAAAATGTTTTAAGCCATACCCCATCATCCGGTCGAACGAGCTATGTGAAAAAAATAATAGCCCCGCCATCTGCAATGGAATATTGTTCATTGATAATCCAATAACAAAGCAACTAATCGCAATAGATTTATGATGAAACAAATTATAGATAATAGCTCCTGTTTTGTTATTTATAAGATAGCCGATAATGCTGATGTCTGGTGAAAGAAATAATATAATCCACATCCACCAACTATACTCAACGGGAAGAAAATAAAGTCCCAAAATTCCAATCATCATTTGCGCAGCTTCTTCTGCCTGTACCATCTTTTTCATGTTACTTAATTTAAGTACAAAATTGCAGGCTTGTATCGTTCCGCAACGATAACAAAAGATAATAAAGTAACTACCGTCTGTTCCTTATGCGGCTTAAACTTACAGGGGTAATACCGAGATAACTGGCTATATAGTGTTGGGGGATACGTTCAAGTATTTTGTCTTTATTGCCCTCGAGTAATTGCTTATAACGTTCCTCAGGGCTAAGTAATAACAGTCCCGCCATTCGCTCCTCAAGTCCTGTGGCTAGGTATTCGGCTAATAGTCTTCCAAACCTCTCCCATGTGTGACTTTGTTCATACAGTTTCTTCATAATTGCGTAAGGAAAGACAAGTAGTTCACATTCAGTAAGGGCTTGTATGGTAAGTTGGGATGGCGTGTTGGTAATACAACTGATATAGGCTGCAACAAAATGGTTTTCAAAATAGAAATAGGTCGTTTTTTCTTCACCATCATGCGTATAGTAGTGGCGCATGTTGCCATTTAAAACAAAGCCTATGTCTTTTGCCACCTTGCCTTGTTCTGCGAAATACTCGTGCTTCTTTAATTTCTTTTCATACAGATGCGGTTCAAGTAATTGCCACTCCCTATCATCTATTTTTATAAACTTTTTTATTGCTTCAAGAAGATGATCATGGTGCGGTTGGTTCATTCCACTAAATAATGAAAAAGTAAGAATATTTTAGTGAGAGTTTACATTTGTACTTTGATGATAGTTGGGGCTACACCAACTGCAAGTAAAATTTGCGATCAGGAAGGGTTGTGCTAAATTGTTATCGATACACCTTTTATATGGCAAGAAGCATTCTCAACTTTTTAAGTTTTACTTATCATTATCATGTTTGTCCTGCACAAAAAGCCCGGATCCATCTCGTCGAAAATACCCTTACTAACCAAGGCACCATGGATTCTAACTCATGAATCTAAAATAGATGGTGAGTGGAGAAGAAATGCTTCATTTGACTCCAGGTCTCCCTGTTTAAAAGATGATGCTATTAGATTCAGAACAGATTTTAAATATGAAAACCATACAGGAGCAATCAAATGTAGTAGTACACCAGATGTATTTGTTAATGGAACCTGGTCGTTAGAGGAGAAAGAAACAATACTGAAATATGGCAATAGTTCCTTTGGCTATGAATCATGGTCGATATTTAAGCTCGATGAAAGCACACTTCAATTAACCGCAACTGTTTAGTTGCCGGTTTTCCTCTTATTACGCGACTTACTTATTCTCATTAATTCCATCTTAGGGAGAACAGTAAGACAAATAGCATGTTATTTATTTATTCCACGAAACAGACCCGGTACTATTTAATTTCTTCCATCGCAGATCCGGAGTGGTGGGAGCTTCGTCTAATTGTTTTCATTTAATTAGCATAATATATTTGTTTGCTTGTGATGTGTGGGTTTAATTTGCTTACCTATAAAAACCACCAGTGAAAAGGATACTTTTTTTTCTATTAACGCTAAGTTCAATTTGTTCTTCATTCAGTCAATCTCCTCAAAAAAGAGCGACACCTGTTCCGACTATAACTGTGCCCGATTCGGCTACCGTTTCTACCACTTCTTTAAGTAACTACTTTAAGCAAAAGTATGTGTCGGATAGTGACAGGGTTAAAGCGATTTTTACGTGGGTAGCAACTAATATTCAATACGATGTTGAGAGTATGTTTTTGCTTACTTATGGAGAAGGCAGGGACGAGATAATTAATAAAGCGCTAAAAACGAGAACAGCGAGTTGCGAGGGTTATGCTGAATTATACAACGAAATATGTAATAAGGCCGGTATTCAATCGATGGTAATAGAAGGATACACGAAACAAAAAGGTATGGTAGATTATATAGGTCATGCGTGGGTTGCTGCCAAGGTCAATAGCACATGGTATATGTTTGACCCAACGTGGTCTTCAGGCTACGTTTCCAATAATAAGTTTACGAAAGGTTTTACTTACCGCTATTATAAAGTGAAACCGGAGGAACTGATTAAAACGCATATGCCTTTCGATCCGATGGATCAATTGCTTAAACAGCCGCTTACTACAAAAGCTTTTTATGACGGCAACTTCGCAGTAAATGCTTCCCGTCCCCTATTTAGTTTCGAAGACACGCTTGCCCACCATAGCAAACTTAGCGAGATTGATAAAGTGAAGAATATATCAAGAAGAATAGAAGCAAATGGAGTAAAAAGTTCGATGATTTTGCAGATGTTACATTACTTCAGGAACAAGGAGCTTTATCTGAGGAATGAGGAGTCGAATAAGCAGGCTGATTTAGTGAACACCGCCTCATCTATAGCTAATGATGCAGTTATTGATTTCAACCGCTATATTGAATATAAGAACAAGCAGTTTATTCCTAAGAAGCCGGATGCAGAGATTGAACACATGCTTGTTGATGTTCAATCAAAAATGGACAGGGCAGCGCTCATGATTGCAGCGATTATAACGGACGAACCTTCTTATAATCTTTCTATCTCGCAAACCAATACTGTTATTTCAGACCTGCAAAAAAGGGTGAAAGAAGAAAAGCTGTTTGTCGATAAATATCTCAAAACAAAGAAGCTTTTAAGACCGTGGTTGTTTACTAAGCTTGGGTAGAAGTTTAGCTTCTACCTCACACCGTATTTCCCCCATGTGCTCACTTCATCCTTCGTATTACACTTGAAGTGTTCCTTGATGGAACATCCAGTCTGAACAGGGTGTTCATTTCCCCTATAACAGCTGCTAGGATTAAAGTGATCTATCTGAACATTGAAGGCAACACGAGAATAGCTAAATTGCACTATGCCAGATGCCTTTGAGCAGCTAAGAAAAATAACTTCCGCAATACAACCACTCAGCCAGCAAGAGATGGATGCATTTGTATCCGCATTCACAGAGTATACCATAAAGAAAAAACAACTGCTGACTATCCCTGACAAAAAAGAACAATACCTGTACTTTGTTACAGAAGGTGTACAAAGAATTTACAGTACGGATGATAATGAACGGGAAGCAACTATCCTTTTCACGTATCCATATTCATTTGGTGGAGTGCTTGATTCTTTCATGTTGCAGAATCCTTCACGATACTTTTATGAAGCATTATCCGCCTCATCATTTTTGAGAGTCACCTATATAGAATTGGAACAAATTAGAACACGCTTTCCTGCCATTGAGCAAATGTTAAGCAAAGGTTTATCACTAGCTTTATCAGGTGTACTTGAACGTTTGGCAGAAATACAATCACTTTCGGCAGAGGAAAAATTGAAGAAGCTTTTCAACCGGAGCCCTCATATCTTCCAACTGATCC
>DASVST010000078.1:0-9105 GCA_036387965.1 Segetibacter sp.
AAAGGCTTCTTCGGAAGCTTTTTTATACCCATTTCTTATTCTGGACGAACTACTTATCCACTTTGAAAGAAAGTGTTTGTAAAAGCAGCTTTCTTTGTTGCTAATGTCCTTATTCATCTCTTCTCTAAATTCGGGTAGCAATGGCAATTGCTATTATGTAGGCAACGAAACCGAAGCTATTTTAGTTGATGTAGGGATTTCGTGCAGGGAAGTTGATAAGAGAATGAAGCGTCTTGGATTAAGTATGCAGAAGATCAAAGCGATCTTTATTTCACACGAACATTCTGACCATATCCGCGGCCTATGCGGATTGATAAAGAAATACCAGATTCCTGTTTATATAACCTCAAAAACATTGCTTCATTGTAATTTCGTGCTGGATAGTAACCTGGTAAAAAACTTTGACGCTCATGCATCGATTGAGGTTGGTAATCTCCTAATTACTGCATTTCCAAAGCTGCATGATGCATCAGACCCTTACAGCTTTGTGGTTGAATGTGACGAGGTTAAGGTTGGTGTTTTTACAGATGTAGGTGCACCATGCAAGCTTTTGATTAAACATTTTCAGCAATGCCATGCAGCATTCCTCGAGTCAAATTATGATGAAGAAATGCTCGACATGGGAAGTTATCCATATCATCTGAAACGGCGGATACGAGGAGGCAACGGGCACTTAAGCAATAACCAGGCACTAGATCTGTTTATAAAGCATCGTCCTCAGTTTATGAGTCATTTATTCTTGTCTCACCTATCAAATAACAATAATTGCCCTGATATTGTAAGGGAGTTGTTTAGCAAACATGCTGCTGAAGTAAAAATAATCATAGCATCCCGATTTGAAGAAACGAGTCTTTACCATATAGGCAAAGTAGCTCATCAACCGAAAAGGGCAACTAGAACTGCTGTATCTGCTCCACAACTTGCATTCGAGTTTGCCTGATGAGCAAGTTGTGCTTTTTTACATTTTTATATATGCAAGTTAATTTAAGCTTCCACGCCAGTTCTGGAATGATATATGCAAAGTTGATCTAAAGTATTTCTATGAACAGAAAATTATCCTTCACAGTACTATTCTTATTGGCCGCTTTTTATTCTATTTCGCAGGTCACATTGAAGCAAATAGATCCATTTGTAAAGGTGATGCAAACTGAAAGGTCTGTTCCGGCTTTCAACGAAATACATTCTGTAGCGTATGATGAGGTGTTAACTCTTCAGTTGTTGTTGCAAAGCACACAAAAGAAACAAGATGTCAGGCTTACCTTCTCATCTTCTAAAATAAGTAAAGCAGTTCTTGATAAAATCAAAATATATCGCCAGGGCTATATAAAAGTCAGTCCTAAGATTCATGCACCATCTCATGATAAACTTTCAGCTGCGAACAATTTATTTCCTGATCCGCTCTTTCCTGAAAAATCTTTTTCACCCACACCTGATGCAAACATCCCGATGACTTTAGAACTGCCCATTACGTCAGGTATTAGCGTGGGCAATCACATCGTTTTTATAAACGCTGTTGATGCAACAAACAAGGTGTTAGCAACCACAAGTTTTACAATGCAGGTATATAATGTAAAGGTGCCGGCCAAAAAAATGAACTATGTAAACTGGTATCACGATAGTGAATTCCAACTCATGAATAACGGAAACAATGTAAAAGATTTTTCTCCTGAATACTGGGCTCAGTTTAAAAGAATAGTACAGGCCTGTAAAGAATATGGTCAGAACATTTTTACTATCAATCCTTTCTTTCTTATTCAGTTTAAGAAGAACAAAGGAACTTATTCAGCTGATTATACACATCTAGATAGAGCTATAGATATTATACTGAAAGAGGTGGGAATGGAATATGTTTTGGCAAGGCAATTTGCTTTAAGAAAGTCGGGCTGGGAAGATCCCTTCGCATTGCAGATGCCGAATTTTTATAATGATACTCAGTATTGGATGGAGACAAAATTTATTAGTGATAAAGAGGTTGTCAATTTTTATAACTGGTTTCTTCCATCGTACCATTCGCATTTAAAGAACAAGCTGGTGTTGTCAAAATACCTTCATCATATTGGGGATGAGCCGCTTGCTGCTAATGAGCAATCGTACAGGGATATTGCAGCTTTTATCAGGAAAAAAACACCCGATTTAAAAACAATTGAAGCGGTAAGTGATGCAAACCTTCTTGAACATATAGATATACTCGTGGTGCAATTAGGTGAGTTATCCTTTAGGTATGATGATGTGATGAGGCGTGTGCAGAACGCGAAAAAAGAAATATGGTTTTATACCGCAAACCATCCTCAAGGTAATTATGCAAACAGGTTTATAGAATTGCCTCTTATTAAAACAAGGCTGCTTCCATGGGCAGGGTTTAGATACAATTTAAAAGGGTACCTGCATTGGGGCTTAAACTTTTGGGGGCGAAAGCCATTCGAAGATGCTACAAAAGTTATGTTTGATGGACCTATTGAATTTCCGGGAGGTGATGCATATATAATTTACCCCGGTTATCAAAGCGTAATATTATCGACCCGGTTTTTAGAAATGAGAAATGGTTTAAATGACGTTGCCCTGTTAGAGTTATTAAAAGCGAAAAACCCTAATGCAGCTACACGCATTGCATTGGAACTGGTGCAAGATTTCCAGAACTATAATACCAACACCAAGTTTTTCATTTCCAAGAAAAAGGAGATACTGGAACTATTAAGCAGGTAGCAAAAAAAAATGCTTCTCAAGAGAGAAGCATTTTTTTATAAAAGTATAGTTCAAATTACCACTTGTCTACTTCTTCTGTAGAATGATTATCTACAGTAGCAGCCTCTGGCTCTGGTTCAACCTGGGCTACAGGGGCTGCATCCAGCGTTTCTGCTACTTCGGGAACCTCGTTTCCTTCTGTCACTTCAGCAACAGGTAAAGTGCTTTCAGCAGACGCTGCTACACCGTCGCGGTTATGAGCAACTCCGTTACCACTACCATTCTCTTCATAGTTATCATGATTGAACGCATCAAAATCAAAATCGGGCATCAAGTCTGTTTTTACATAATCAACAGCTTCGGTTAAAGCTTTGATGAACTTATTAAAATCCTCTTTGTACAAAAAGATCTTATGCCTGTCGTAGCCATTGTCGTTAAACCGCTTCCTGCTCTCAGTAATGGTTAAAAAATAGTCGTTGCTACGCGTTGCTCTTACATCGAAGAAATAGGTTCTTCTTTTTCCAGCCCTGATTCTTTTGCTGTAAACACTTTCGATTTTTTGATCATTGTTTTCGTACGCCACAGTAATTATTATTTTGGTTAAGGTTTCAAAAAAGCCACAGAACAAATATAGGATTAGTTTTGAATTGCCAAAATTTTGATAATATTAGTTTCCTCCTGCCAAACATCTTCCTACGCAGTATATCACACATGTTCAGCCACATTCATTTGCTGGCGATATAGATCTGCGTAATAGCCATTTTCTTCCATCAAAGTTTCATGAGTTCCTTGTTCTGCAATCACTCCGTGCTCCAGAACTATGATTTTGTCAAACTGTAGAAACTTGAATATACGATGGGTGATGATAATTGCAGTCTTGTCTTTAAGAAACTGGCTGAGGTTGTTAAGGATATAATTTTCAGTAGCCGTGTCCACTGCACTTAAGCAGTCATCAAACACTACGATGTCCGGGTTTTTGATCAAACCTCTTGCTATGGAAATTCTTTGCTTTTGGCCGCCGCTTAACGTAACGCCTCTTTCTCCGATCATTGTTTCGTATCCTTTCGAGAATTGAGTTATCTCGTTTTCGACGCTTGCCTGTTGTGCGGCTTTTCGTACCTGCTCCTCGCTTCCATTTTCCAAACCAAAGCTTATGTTGGCAGAAACACTATCGCTAAACAAGAACACATCTTGTGGTACATAAGTAATATATTTTCTTAAGCTGTTCACGTTATAGCTGTTCAAAGGCTTTCCGTCGATAGTTATAGAACCGGTGGTTGGCTCATAAAAGTGTAAAAGAAGTTGTGCAAGAGTTGTTTTTCCGCTTCCTGTTTTTCCTAAGATCAAAACCTTTTCACCTTGTTTTACTTTGAGAGAAAAGTTTTTGATTGCAGTGATCCCCGTATGCGGATAGGTGAAAGTAACGTCGTTAAATGCTATGTCGCCTTTAATCTTTTGCTCTTCTTTTACTTGTGTGTTTTGAATGGTTGGTTTCGTGTGAAGAAATTCGTTCAGCCTTTTCTGCGACGCTGAAGCCCTTTGTATCATACTTGCTACCCAGCCAATTGCACTAACGGGAAAAGTGAGCATGTTTATATAGATTACAAACTCTACAATAACGCCAACTTTTGAGGGATCGTTCAAAGCCTGGATACCTCCAATTAAAATGGTGATAAGTGTACTAAGACCTATCATCAGTGCCATGCTCGGAAAGTATAAGGCTTCTACTTTTGCGAGGCCGATAGCATTTTTACGATATTCCTCACTGTTCTTTTTAAAAAATCCAAGCATTGCTTTTTCCTGTACAAACGATTTGATGACTCTTATACCGGAATAACTTTCCTGCGCATTAGTTGTAAGGTCTGACAGAAGCCCCTGTATCTTTTCGCTCTTTTTATGAATGACTGTATTTACAACATATATGGTTATCGCTAAGATTGGAAGAGGGGCTAAAACATATAAGGTAAGCATGGCGTCTTTGCGAAGCATATTGACCACGCAAAAGCTAATAAGTGCAATCAGGTTTATTAAATACATGATCGCCGGACCGGTATACATCCTAACCCTACTGACATCTTCAGTAATACGATTCATTAAATCGCCGGTGCTGTGAGTTTTATAAAAGTTAGTATCCAGCAGTTGGTAATGACTATAAATTTCATTCTTCTGATCGAACTCGATGTGGCGGCTCATCACAATAAGCGTTTGCCGCATGAAGAACATTAAAACTCCCCTGATAAGCGCTAACAATAAAATGGTGAGACTACAAATTGCAATTAGTAAACTAAAATCACTTTTAAGTGGTTCCATAGCACCAATGAACCAGTTAACAAGGGGATCGTGAAACGGCTTCTCAATGATTGGTTTTGCACCCGGCAATCTTTCCTGCACCTGGTTAATAACATACCCTGTTACCTGCGGAGCCAGTACTGCGAAATAGTTAGAGGTGATGACAAACAACATTCCAACCAGGAACCTGACTTTATATTTCCAGAAGTATTTATTTATTGCTTTTAGATGCTTCAACCAAAATATTTGTGCAAATGTACAGCAAGAAGTTTTGGTTAATTACTCCAAAAAAGAAGACAGAGTTTAACCTTAATTAAAACTTCAAAACAGTATTATTGCACCAATAATTTAAAAAAATGTCAGCAGATATATTGTTAATAGTTGGAGCACTGCTTTTTGGATTGGTAATCGGCTATATAATTTCCTCATTTCTACATAGGGCAAAGACAAACGGACTAAAGCAAATACATGATCAGCAAAGTGCAGAGCTCAACCAATTAAAACACACATACAATCAATTAGCAGAAGAAAAAAGTAATCTACAGTCTCTGCGGATGAGGGCAGAGGCACTGCATGAACAATCGCAAAAAACCGTTGGGCAATTACAGCAGCAGCATAACGAAACAACAGCCTTGTTTAATAAGGCGAATGAAGACAAAGCAACGCTATATGCTCAACTAAAACATACCAGGGAAAAATTAGATAATCAGCAAAACGATATCCTGCGTTTAAGAGAACAGTTCAGGTTAGAGTTTAGTGAACTGGCCCAGAAAATTCTGGACGACAATTCTAAAAAATTTACAGAGAGCAATGAGCAAAAGATCAGGCAAATACTTGAGCCACTTAAACTGAATATTTCAGAGTTTAAACAGAAAGTAGAAGATACTTACGATAAGGAATCAAAGGAAAGGTTTTCTCTTGGAAAAGAAGTGCAGCGATTAATTGAAATGAGCCAGCTTGTGAGCAAAGAAGCAAATAACCTCACCACTGCTTTAAAAGGAAACAATAAAGTACAGGGTAATTGGGGTGAGATGATATTAGAAAGTCTCTTAGAAAATAGCGGACTTACCAAAGGGAGAGAATATTTTATACAGGAGTTTATTAGGGATAGTGCAGGTAATATTATTAAAGATGAAGAGGGAAAAGGGTTACAACCCGATGTAACAATATATTATCCAGACCAGCGGAAGATAATCATAGACTCTAAAGTCTCTTTAGTTGCATGGGAGCAGTGTATTGGTTGCGATGATAAGGAAACGCAGCGCCAGTTCATGCTTGAGCATATAAGATCTATCAAGCAACACATCGAAGGATTAAGTAGAAAAAATTATCCGCGATATGCACTTGCACTCGATTATGTGCTACTCTTCATACCAATAGAGCCAGCTTTTCTTGAAGCTGTAAAATCCGACGTAAGGCTATGGAAATATGCTTATGAAAAAAAGATATTGCTGGTGAGCCCAACCAATTTGTTTGCTGTTTTGAAAATTGTTGCGGATCTATGGAAAGTAGAACAGCAAAACAGGAATGCTATTGCTATAGCAGAAAAAGCCGGAGCACTGTACGACAAGTTCTACGGCTTCATCGAAAACCTTGAAAGTGTGGGAAAGAAAATTGAAGATGCTACGAATTGTTACACTGAAGCATTCAAGCAGCTCTCAACTGGAAGAGGTAATATTATTAGCAGAATACAGGAGTTGAAAAAAATGGGCGCGGAGGCAAACAAGCAACTACCCGATAGACTTATTGCCGATTCTGCTATTGATAATGAGGATGAACGGTCTGGATCTTCAACATGAGAGTGATTGCTCTCTTAATATCTTACCTTGCCCGCTTCCGTAGTTGTTCTACCGACATTGCAATCATTCTACCTACGGGCTGCTTCCCTTTGTAAGTTATAACCTTCAACATTACAGCATCTTTTGGAGGCACTAAAGCGCTGGTATATTTGGGATAGAAATGGTCAGGAGCATGGTTATCGAAGCTGTAATGAATATCAAGTCCTTCCACTTCAGTTGCTAATTCAACCTTGATTTCTTTATCGCCAGATTTTCTTACTGTGAAAATTGGATCATAAGCTGCACGTGAGTACTTGATCTCAGCGGCATCAAACCTTTCAAAATGTTGTTCAACTTTAGAAAAGAAACTGTTCCAATTCTTTTTTGGTTTTGGTGACCAAACTGATTCTGCAATAGCTAATGCCCTGGGCCAAATCATGTATTGAACTATCCGCATGTTATACATCTGCTCTGTCCAAATGTTGCCCTGCCCTCCCTTAATAGCTTTTGCATTTGCGCCTTCTCCGGGATCAAACTGGTAGGATTTATGAAGACGCAGTGAAGCATACACCCGTGGTTCTGTAATAGAGTCTCCCTGCATGTAATCAAGGTATGCGAAGGTGGTTGGGCTCATCACTACTTCATGTCCTTTTTTTGATGCTTCTATCCCGTATTTGGTGCCACGCCAGCTCATAATGCCTGCAGATGGTGCCACACCTGCTTCAACAATCTCATCCCAGCCCATCATCTTTTTCCCTTTTGAATTTACAATCTTCTCTACGCGTCGCATAAAATAACCTTGCACTTCATGCATGTCTTTCAACCCTTCTCTCTTCATTAGCTCTGTGATCTGCTCATTTTTTTTCCAGAAGTTTTGTGACACCTCATCACCACCTACATGAATGTATTCAAACGGAAAAAGTTCAGCAACCTGGGTGAGTACTTTATCAAGAAAACCATAAACCTTTTCATTCGCGGGACAGAGTGTATTATCAACTAAACCAATTGGTGGTGCTCCCCTCGACCAATCCATGATCGGTTCTCCAGAGCGAACTACATATTTTTCTGCACCAGGTGTGCAGGATAATTCGGGATAGGATGCAACTGCCGCAAGGCTGTGTCCCGGCACATCTATTTCAGGTAAAACATTCACGAATCTTTCCTTCGCATATTGCACAATTTCTTTGATGTCGTTCTGCGTATAAAAGCCACCATAGTTTCTCGGTTCATCAGGAGTTGGTGGAGAAAACGTTCCGAAATAACCCACCTTCTTTACATTCCATGCACCAACTTCGGTTAGTTTAGGCAGCCCTTTTATTTCAATACGCCACCCTTCGTCATCGCTCAGGTGCAGATGCAGGAGATTGTATTTATATCGAACCATATCATCTATGAACTTCTTTACTTCTTCTTTAGTGAAGAAGTGGCGAGCTACATCAAACATTAATCCTCTCCATTCGAAACGTGGATAATCGGTTATCTCTACTGTAGGAAGTTTCCATTCTACATCTTTTATTGTGGTACTACTTTCAATTTGTTTTGGAAGTAATTGCAGCAAAGTTTGCACACCATAAAACAATCCTGCAGGTTGATTAGCTCTAATGAGAATATTCCTGGAAGTAACAGATAAGTTATATCCTTCTTTTCCGATTCTAGTATCTGCTGTTTTATTTAGCTCCAGTTTTATAGTAGCATTGGGAGAAGCATTTGTAAACGAAACCTTCAATCCTGCAGCTGTCGTAAGACGATCTTTCAATAAGGTAGTGATTGCCTTAACTTCTTGCTGTGCCGGTGCTTCGATTAGTATATTTTGAGGAAGGGAGAACTGTTTTGAAGTAGCTGTCATTGAAACTGGTTCAGGAATAATGGCTATTTGTTTTTGAGCCTGTCCGAAAGTATGGATGGAAGTAAAAATGAATAAAAATGCAAGTAAGTGTTTCATATAGTGTCTGTGTTACAAATGCAAAGTAAGGATAACGAAAACAAAGCCCTATCCAACTGTTGGGAATTTACATTAAATTTTCTCAATGACTATGTACGTGAGTGATGAATGTGTAAGCGAATGATATGATTGCGTGCCTCGTTCCTTTCACAAAATTTAAGTTGTATTAAATTGAACGAATGGGCTATCCTGTTGTAAGTTTATTGAATGATGATCTTGCCCGTTTCAACTGTCATATTTTCATCATTGAGCAACCTGTAAATAACTACACCTGGTGCAAACAACGAGACATCGATCTTATCAGGTATAGATGCGAAGTTTTTCAACAAACGACCATAAATATCGAAAAGTTGAAGGCGGTTGCTTGCGGGTACGCCCTGCTGCAATATATATCGTAGTGGAGTAGCCCTGGTG
>DASVST010000079.1:0-8294 GCA_036387965.1 Segetibacter sp.
CAGGCTCCCAACGCGGACTTTTAGAAAGTACGCGTATTGCTTCGGCAGCACATGGTTGGCAACCTTTAGGGATGCTAATAGCTTTTATTTTACTTAACTCACCTTGTTTATTTACAACAAACTGAACTGTTACCGGGTATAGTCCTCTTGGTGCAGCAGCGTCTGCTGCTACCTGTGCATTTAAATTTTGCTCCATAAAAACTCCCCAACCTTCCAGCCCGCCACTAAAACGGGGTTCTTTTTCTATCTGGCACTTAGATTTTTCTTTCCCCTCTTTATCCCAACACTTTTGTTCGTTTTTGCCTGCTTCCGTATATCTCATGTACGACTGTTTACTGCCATCTTCATAAAATAAGTGTGCTCCATTTTTTTTGATGTATCGTTGTAAACAGCAACACTTTTTAAAGTTCCTTTATCAGAGTAATAATTAAAAGTGCCGGTTTGTTTTGCAGGGTTTTTCTCAAGGTATTTACCTTCAGACAATAGGATCCCGCTTTTTATATTGTACTTTTTGCCATGCCACAGGTTATCTTTTTTATAAAAGATAATATAGGTATCTGCATTATTCATGGTTGTTTCCTCATAATCAGAACAATAAATTATTGCAGAATCGGATTGAGCCAGTGAAATAAATTGTATACAAATACTACCAATAACTAAAAGAAGAGAACGTTTCATACAATAAATATATAATATAAGGAAAATGGAGAAAAAATAATCTTATAAGCACTAATTTATCTCGTCAGGAACAAAATGAAAACGCACAAACCTAAAACAAACATCAACCCTATAAAAGAGTTACTTTCTCCATCATCCATATAATGTAAAAAAGGCTTTTTAAAGCCACCGGCAAGCCACCGTAAAAAAACTCCGGGAAAAATAAGTAAGAAGCGAAACAGAAATTCGAAAATCTCCTCCATATAATCTTATTGCTTTCTCAGTCGTATTAAGCAACTGCTGCTCTCTGTACTCTCTAACTGCGCATCGTATCTTTTGTTGCCTACAAGTGCAATCATGTAAGATGTATTTGGTGGAATGGCTCCAAGATTTTCAGCAACCATCACTAACTCATTATCCAGCTGCATGTCTTTAACGGGCAGCATAATAGTATAGGCACTCCCGGTTAATCGTACATGAGTAAAGATCATCTTGTTGTTAAGAAACAGGGAAATAGAGTCACCATCTACTTCAGCATTATCATAAAATCTAAGCTCAATCGAGTCACCTGTAAGTGGGATCTCAGTATTGAAAATCTTTTTACGTGTAGTAAACATTTCATCTATTGTAAGCGGCTTCGCCGGCTTTGATATAACTGCTACTGCAGGTTCGGGAATCTTTTGTACTTGTGGTGTTTTTGCGGCTACAGAAGGAGCAGGAGTTGGTGAGGGCTTTGGTTGCTTTGCGATGATGACTTTCTCTGGTTCAGTCTTGCGGGCTAATGCTATTCTTGAAACACTATCAATTAGGTAACGGTTGTTACCGCCTCTTGTATAGGTATTAATTATAAAATCCCACTCATCGTGAAAAGAAGATTTCTCAACCTTGGTTAAGGTAACTACTCCTTCTGGTTCTTCCTTTTTTTCCTTCTCAGACGTTTTGCCATCGAGGTACATTCGTCCGCTTCCGGGGCAATCAAAATCTGCAACAGAAAGCCATTCTTTCTCCGAGGTATTTACGCCTTTATTGCTGATCAGCTGATCATCCCACCAAACAACACTGTTTGTGTAAGGATCAAAATAGCCTTTAATTGTATAGCGACGGTAATTATTTAATAAACCATGATAGTACGAGGTGCCGGTAATACTATCACCATTCTGAATCATTTTTAATTCAACCCGGTTGTTATTAATACGCCCTTTCCATACACCGGTTAACTGTTGGCAAAAAGTAGAAGAGAAACAAAACAAAAATGCAAAGAAGCTTATGATGTGTTTAATTGCAGCCAAGGTTAATTATTTAAGCGTGAACGAAGACAAATTACCTGTTATTGCTGATGAGAAGTTACAGTTTTAAAAAAGTTTGCAAGACTTTAAGAAGTGCCACCACGGACACCATCGATCTTTACTACATATAAATTTTTTTATCAGTACGGCGTTTGCACCTATAGAAACAAACAATTAGTTTATCTTGCCGCTGGAAAATAAAACATCAGACATTCAAAACAAATTAGTTATGCCAAATACAGTGGAAAAGATCAAGGCGAAAAAAGTTCTTATCGTTGAAGACGAAGGTGATATGTGTTTATTGCTGAACATTCTTTTGAATGGCAAAGAAATGGAACTGGATCATGTAAAAAACCTCACTGCTGCCGAAGAGTATTTACAAAAAGAGCAGCCTACGGTAATAATTCTTGATAATAATCTTCCTGATGGTTTTGGAGTTGATTTTGTAAGCTTCATCAAAAAGAAATATCCATCTATAAAAATCATTATGATCTCGGGTTTTGATACATCGGTTAAAGACGTTGCTTTAGATAACGGCGCAGATGTATTTTTAGAAAAGCCCTTTACAAAAGACCAGCTTTATAGCTCTATAAAGCAATTGATGAATTAAGGTTCCCGAAAGAATCATCAGGATGAGGATGAGTGGGAGGTAGCGGAAAATTGTTTTCTGTATTACAATAGTTATTTATTAGCTATTATATTTAAACACCCAAACTTACCGCGATGACCCTAACTGCCCAACAGGATATTGCCTGGCCATTATGGCGTAACATTATTTTTAGATTTCTATTCATCTATTTGTTTTTAATTGTAGCTCCATGGACGTGGGTAGGGAGCATACCCGGAATTTCATCTGTAATTGGATTTTATTACAAGTTTATTGATTGGATTGTTACTGCAGCCAATAAGAATTTCTTTCATATACATTCTGATGAAATACACGGACCTGTAGGGGGGAGTGGAGATACTTCTCAGGGATGGGCAGAGATGTGCCTGTTCCTGATAATAGCATTTGTTGGTTGTATAATTTTGGTCGTTGCTCGACAGAAAGAGAAAGAATTATGTTCGGTTAAACTATTGGCTATGCCTGTTCGTCCGGTACAATTTAGCATCGATAGCCTTCATTTATGGAATCATGAAATTGTTTGGTTTGCAGATGGGATTTCCATTAATAAGTCAATTAGCAACACCACTTGGAGATTTATTGCCAATGCGATTTTCATGGCTTTTTATAGGTTACTCTTACCCATACCAGTTCTTTTCAGGTTTAATGGAATGCCTGGTTGGCGTATTACTATTATTCAGAGGAACAGCCACAATGGGAGTAATGATTGGTACGGCAGTATTTACGAATGTTATGCTCCTTAACTTGTTCTATGATATTCCGGTGAAGTTGTATTCGATGCAGATTGTATTTATGTGTTTATTTCTGCTGTTTAATGAGGTTGATCGCATTGCCTGCTTTTTCCTTTTCAATAAACCTGCAGCAGCATGCAAAATTTATGAATATACCTATCCGAAAAAATGGATGCGCATCACCAGGATTGTTCTTAAAGTAGTTACTATCGTGTTATTTGTAGGACTTCCATTTTATACATCATGGGAGCGATACCAGGCAACATCAAATACACCTGAACCAAGGCCTTTTAAATCAGGAGTATACGACGTGATAACTTATGCTGTAAATAGAGACACTATCCTTCCCTTAATTACAGATACCATTAGGTGGCAGGATTTCATCTTCGAAAAGGGAGGAATGGGAAGTGTAAAATCAGATGATACATTATTTAGAAAACGATACAACAGGGGGTATTTTAGTTTTATTGTTGATTCCGCAATGAGTACCATCAGTTTTAAAAAGTTCAATTTCGACACCTCTTACTTTATGAAAATGAGATACGACATGTCTGACAGCAATACGATAAGGATGTGGGGCAAACAACGCAACGATTCTTTATACGTAGAACTTAGAAAAAGCAAGAGGCATTTCCAGTTAGCTGAAAAGCAGTTTCATTGGATAAGTGAAGCAAACAGGTAAAAAGTAACTTAGCTGTTATTGTTCTCTAGTGTGTTGTTTTCATTTTCCTCTTCAAGCTTTTCCGGACCTTTTGTACCATCCTCTAACGTAGGCTCAATATCTTCTTTAGGATCAGTGAAACCTTTCAGTTCCGTAAGTTGCGGATCACTCTGTTGTTGTTCACTCTTTGATTCATTTGAAGTATTTGAATCGTTTTCCTGCTGGTTAGTTTGATTGTTGTCTTCTTGTATCATGATGCAAATATACGCTATCAGGTAAACACATTGCGATCAATATCAATGCATTGCAATTAAATTGCATGTATTATGGTGATGGAAAACTTTGTCCAGTTCATTCTACATCTTTACTTCAATTGGCTTAGTGCGTGCAGTATTTATCCACTTGGAGACATTTTTGTTGAAGTAGTATTTTGATAGCCCTATTCCCGAAAACACTTTTATAAGCGAGTTATAGAGCATTGGAGACAAACTCCTGATCAGGTTATACTTCTTTACATCATCTTCAAGGCGTTTATAGATTTCCCTGTCATAATGTTCAAACATATTCTTATCGAACCGGTCTGCTTTTACAGCTCTTTCAATATAATCTGCTGCTATCAATCCAGACATCATTCCTGGCCCAACACCTTCGCCTGTTGTTGGGCAAACCAATGATGCTGCATCACCTGTTAAGAGGTAACCATCACCATAAACATTGCGTGGATGAGAAGCAAATGGAAGTCCCCAGCCCACAGGCTTTTCCAAAGGCTCTGCATTACGAAAACGGTGTACTAATGCTGGGTCTTCAGTAATTAGTTGATGAAAAAGCTTTTTCAGATCAATAGATTTCTTTGCTATCAAATCGCTTGCAAGTCCGCAGCCAACGTTAGCTTCACCATTAGGTAAAGGGAAAATCCATAAGTAAGCAAGTGGTAATGTTTTTGGCAGGTATACTTCTAAACGGTTGTTCTCATCAAGTTCGCTGATGCCTTTCCAATATTGTCGCAATGCACCAGCGTAATGCTTGCGGTTTATTTTTCTTTCACCCAGGCTTCTTAATACTGCTGAATGATCGCCGTCTGCACCAATTATCAAATCTGCTTCTATCTCTATGTCTCCTGACGATGTTTGAGCAAGAACAATCCATTTGTCGTTTATTCGTGTAATCTTTTTCACTTTTGTTCCCTGTCTGAAGTCTGTATAATCGGTATTGAATTTCGAAACAAGAAAGTTATCAAAGTAAGCCCGCCTGCTAACCATAAAGAAGGGATATCCATCGCCTGGTGCAAGTCCAAAGTTGTTCTTTTTCTTTTCTGAAATGATAATTGTTGCGCCCCATGCTTTAGCAAAATTGTTATCGTTGAGTATTTCCGTTGTAAGAGCAGGATCAAGTTGATTCAATACCCGTAGTACTTTCAGATCTAAACCATCACCACAAACCTTATCCCTCGGAAACACTGCCGAATCCACGATCATGTGTTCAATCTTCTTTTTAGATAAAAAGAGTGAAGTTGTCGCACCTGCAGGCCCCGCACCTATAATGCAGATCTTTGTTTTTATACTTTGAATTGACATCTTGTAAAAATGGAAAGCTATTAAGGTTTGAAGATAAGGAGCAGCTTTGTAAGTTCAGAAAAATGTTGGGTGAGTATCATCAAGTCTACAATCCGCTGATCACACCACATTTATATTTCCAACTTCATTACTTACATTTATATAACAACCAAACTTCTCCTTATGAAACTTCCTCTGCTTTTGCTGGCTTTTATCATTACCATTAATTTATCTGCTCAAAAGAACGCATCTGTTTCTTTTGAGAAATGGATTAGCCTTAAGAGCGTTGGAGCACCGATCATATCTCCTGATGGAAAAACGATCGTGTATAGTGTAAGCAGCACCGATTGGACCAATAACACAACTGATACTGAATTGTGGATGTCGAGAGATGGGGGAGAACCTATTCAATTGACACGAACAAACAAAGGAAGCAGCTCATTTGCCCGCTTCACTCCCGACAGCAGGTTTGTGAGCTTTCTTGCAGACCGCGGAGAGAAAATGCAGCTGTATATCATTTCAGTTAATGGTGGCGAAGCATTGCAGGTAACCAAAGATGATGATGGAGTTGGCAGCTACGAGTGGAGTCCTGCGGGAAACAAAATAGCATATACTAAAACAGAAGCTGATAGCAAAAGAGACAAGACCTTGAAAGAACGTTTTGGTGCATTCGGTGTGGAAGGAGAAGAGTATAAGCTTACTCATTTATGGTTGCTGAATTATAACTACGATTCGATTGTTATGGCCGGACAGGTTCCCTGTTATTCCTTAAAAAAAGATTCAACGAAGGCAGATACAGCAAATAAGATAAAAGGGCAGGAATGTTATGCTTTACCTGTGGCAAAACGGTTAACTGAAGGAGCATTCAATGTTGGCGGTTTTGCCTGGAGCCCGGATGGTAACTCTATCGTTTTTAACAGGCAGAGAGATCCGCTCATCCTTTCGAGTACAACTGCAGATATTGTACTACTAGATGTTGCTTCAAAGAAACTCACAACACTGGTAAGTAATCCTACGGGTGATTTTTTTAGCCGATGGAGCCCTGATGGAAAAGCATTCGTTTACAGCAGCTCTTTAAATGATTCTACTACGAACTTTTACATGAACAATCGTTTGTTCATTTATGATATGACGACTAAAGCAAGTAGAGAGATTGCACAAACGATTGATGAAAACAAATCAGTACTTGATTGGAACAAACACGGGTTATTCCTAGGAGCATTAGAAAGAACAAAGGCCAGGATCTATTCAGTGGATATTAATACCGGTAAAACCAAAGTAGTTGATCTTCCTTTAGACCTTCTAGGTTCTATTTCGTTCAGTAAGCACACAGATAATATTGTACTAACGGGAAGGAACTATGCAGACTTGAATGAAGTGTATCTATGGCGCTTCAATCAACCTTTAAAGAAATTGACCAGCACCAGTACGCAGATTGCTAATTGGAATACACCTGTAAATGAAGTTATACAATGGAAAAGTACGGACGGCGCTACTATTGAAGGAGTGCTGTTGAAACCTCGCAATTACAATGCAAGGAAGAAGTATCCATTGCTCGTGGTAATACATGGTGGACCTACAGGAACAGATTTCCCTGATCCTACACCAACCTATGTTTATCCTATAATGCAATGGATAGAAAAGGGTGCTTTGGTGCTTCGAGTTAACTACCGTGGCAGTGCGGGTTATGGAGAAAAGTTCCGATCACTCAACGTGGGCAATCTTGGAGTTGGAGATATGTGGGATGTAATGAGCGGGATAAAATACCTGGACAGTAAAGGTATGATTGATACCTCGAGAATGGGAAGTATGGGCTGGAGCCAGGGTGGATATATTTCGGCTTTCTTAACAACAAATACCAACGTGTTCAAAGCTATTTCTGTTGGCGCCGGAATCTCAAACTGGGTTACTTATTATGTGAATACTGACATCACGCCATTTACACGCCAGTACCTGCGAGCAACTCCATGGCAGAACATGGATATCTACCTTAAGACTTCACCAATGACAAACATTAATAAGGCGACTACACCAACTTTGATACAACATGGTGAATTTGACAAAAGAGTTCCAATACCTAATGCTTACGAGTTATACCGTGGTCTTCAGGACAGGGGAGTACCAAGTAAACTGATCGTGTATAAAGGCTTTGGTCATGGTATAAACAAACCTAAAGAAAGACTCGCAGCAGTCTGGCATAACTGGCAATGGTTCAATAAATATGTGTTTGGCGAAGCTGAAGAACCAATGCCTTTAGATTAATTATTGACGTCTCTAAGTTTAGCAATCATTTCGTTTTAAACTTAAACAGTACGTCTTCTAACGGATAGCCATCTGTTGTTCTGAGTCCCTGGCCCATTATAATCATTTCATAATTCCAGTTTGGCTTTAGATTGAAGAGACGGATAGTAAGCTGCGTATTCGATTCATCCCACCCCTTGATACTTTCTATTGGATAATGCTCTTTACCAAGATCAGAAAACCGGAACGACCAGCCTGTGCCTAATGGTCTGCTGAATATAATAGTGAGTTCTTTTGTAGACGTGTCGATGTCGATTGCTCCGTTTACAAACGGAAGGGTAGTTACAACCTTCGGGAACTTGCCAGCATAGTTGGTGTATTTGAATGTCATATTAGTTGAAAGATCGTTTAGATAAGCTCTTATCACAGGTATGAAGGAAGCAAATGTGGGATATTGCTTCCTGCTTTGTTCATAAACGCCGAGGAGTTCTACAAGGTCTACAATCCAATAGAACCCAAGCTTTTGTTCGTCTGCTATTA
>DASVST010000080.1:0-7330 GCA_036387965.1 Segetibacter sp.
ACCGTTTATTGGTACCCGTTGTATTAACAGTTAAAAAATAAGCAGCTGTATCAGTTTGCAAACTCCATTTTTCAGATAATTGATACTCTGAATCACGATATAATTCCTTATCAAGCTTCCCGTTGTTTATTTCGCCCCAAAACTCAATATAATCGGCACTGCCAAGCGTTCCTGTGGACTTACTTATGTATAAAGGAACTTCTTCACCATCACGCCATAATTGAAAGCTTTCAGCAGGAGTGCTGCTCAATCCATACGAAGAAATTGTTGAAAACGGTATCCTTACAATACCTTTTGTAATGGGGGCATTTACTGCATCAACACCAAAACCATATACTTTAAACTTATAATAGGTCTTGTTATAATCAATCCACTCGTTATGATAGATTTGACTATAAGATAGGGAAGTAAAAAAAGAAAAAAGAATAAAGGTTAGTAACGTTCTCTTCATTTTCAATAGAATTTGTATCAACTTTAGTAGATATAACGGAAAAATACCCAACCGTATTTCAATTTCTGGTCAGAAACTTAAATACTATTAAAAAAACCCACAATATTAACTTCGGTTAAGGCCTAAAGATAATAACCGGATGCTTGCTCTAAATCAAAAAAAAATAGGCGTTGATTATTAATCCATTATCAGGCCATTTAATAGGTTTTTTCAATAAAAGGTAAGAAAATGCCTGTTTTCCTTTCTTTTAACTGGTTTACATTTGCGGGAAATACAATTTATCATGGATTTAGTAGAGGAATTGCGTTGGAGAGGGATGTTGCAAGATGTGATACCCGGAACAGCTGAACAATTGGGGAAAGAAATGACCACTGCTTACGTTGGATTTGACCCTACAGCCGATAGTCTCCATATTGGAAGCCTTGTTCCCATTTTACTACTGGTTCATTTACAAAAAGCAGGACATAAGCCAATAGCATTGGTGGGTGGTGCAACAGGCATGGTTGGCGACCCAAGCGGAAAAAGTGAGGAAAGGAACCTGTTAAGCGAAGATGTTTTAGAAAAAAATATTAGAGGCGTAAAAAGTCAACTCGAGAAGTTTCTGGATTTTGATCAGGCAAAGCCGAATGCCGCAGAGATGGCGAACAACTATGACTGGTTTAAAGACTTTTCGTTCCTAAATTTTATACGAGATGTAGGCAAGCATATAACTGTGAATTACATGATGGCGAAAGATAGTGTGCGCAAAAGATTAGATAGTGAAGTTGGAATGAGTTTCACTGAGTTTACTTACCAATTGATCCAGGGTTATGACTTCTACTATTTGTATAAAAACAAAAACTGTAAGCTTCAAATGGGGGGAAGCGACCAGTGGGGAAATATTGTAACGGGTACAGAACTTATAAGGCGAAAAACCGGCGGAGAGGCTTTTGCTTTTACCTGCCCCCTGCTTACTAAAGCTGATGGCGGAAAGTTTGGCAAAACAGAGCAAGGAAATGTTTGGCTTGATGCTTCAAAAACGAGTCCTTACCAGTTTTACCAGTTCTGGCTTAATGCAAGTGATGCAGATGCCGAAAAATGGATAAAAATTTTTACGCTTCTTTCACAAGTAGAAATTGAAAACCTGATTGATTCACATAAACAAGCTCCACATCAAAGATTGCTTCAATCAAAATTAGCTAAAGAAGTTACCTGCTTTGTTCATAGCCGCAGCGATTATGAATTCGCCATAAAAGCTTCCGAAATTTTATTTGGAAATGCAACTGCAGAATCATTACAGAGCCTAAACGAAAAACAATTGTTACAAGTAATGGAAGGTGTGCCTGGAAGTGAGATAAATAAAACACAATTAGAAGAAGGATATGATTTGCTTAACTTATTAACCGAGACAAATGTTTTTTCAAGTAAAGGCGAAGCTAGAAAAATGTGGCAGGCAGGTGGCTTGAGTTTAAACAAAGCGAGAATCGAAAATGATAAAACACACATAAGATCTGCAGATCTTCTTCAGAATAAATACCTGCTATTTCAGAAAGGGAAGAAGAATTACTATTTTATAAAAGCTGTGTAGCATTTAAAACCTTTGGTGTGCTCCGTTCATCAAAAGGAATCCTTATCTTCAAAGTGGATTTAAAATCCCTATATATTTTAGCTAAATCTTCATGAAAAAATATCTTTCGATAATGGTGTTATTGGTTTCATTTAATACCAATTCTCAATCAATATTTAGAAATATATCTCTTGTTGAAGCCCTTAAACAGGCTTCAACAACAGGCAAAAGCTTGTTTGTTCAATTTGAAAGTTCAAGTTGTGCGCAATGTAACGAGGTTGCAGACAAATCTTTTTTAGATAAAGATCTTCAGCAGAAATTATCGAACAACCTCATCGCATTGAAAATCACACCCACACATCCTGACAGAGAAACCTTTAGTGAAAGGTATAACCCAAGGAAAATATTTGGTACCTATTTTATCTCCCCTCACGGCGAATTGTTGCACGTTTTCCCACAAAGTACAGATTGGGCAAGCCGATATATTGATGAAATTGAAAAAGCCCGTTCTAAATCAGGAGAAGGCAAAGTTACATTGGCTGAGCTTAATAATGAATGGCAAAACAATCCTTTGAACGTGCTTGCTATGGAAGTTAATCTTACCAAACGGTCCTCTCTGGGTTTGCCAACGGATAGCTTATTAGATGTTTATGTGCAGCGCTTACCAAACGATTCTTTTTCTTCTCAGCGAACCCTATCTTTTATCATAAAGCAGGCGCCTTCACTGTTTTCGAAAGCAAATTCAAAAATTAAAAATGAACAGAGCTTTTATACTGCTACCTGGTACACATTATCTCTTCCCGAAAGAGTAAACATCAATAACAGAATTGCTGCCAAATCGTTGAACATTGCGATTGCGGAGAAAAGTCGTGGTAAAGCACTGAGTGTTGCAAGCTTTCATGCAGGCACACATACAGATCGCTACTCTAAAGCTGCCTCAAAAACTTATGACAGAAAAATGCTCGATTACTATATAGGAATCAAAGACACTGCAACTTATCTTAAAAAAGCAGTTGATTATTACGAAAGCTTTTACATGAGTGAGCCCCTGCTTAAAATTCAGCAACAGGATTCACTTGCAAGAAACAAGGCTATGCAAAACTCAACGATTGAAAATGTAAAAATTGTTGATCCTGCGACCGATAAACTGGCAAAAACTTTAGATTCTTTAGCCCCGGAAAGAAGAATGAAACCATTGAATATGGATGATCCGAAAGACGTGGCGCTAAAAAAAATGATCGATTCCGTAGTGACTGCTTCAAGAATGAACAGACCTCAAAACAGTAAAGACAATCTAACCAGAAGAGTTGTTGCACAACAAAGCTTCATATATGCACCAACCAGCCAATATTATGCAAACGATCTAAACTCCGGCGCATGGTTGCTTTATACTTCAACATCTGACAAAAAGTATTTGGCTAAAGCTTTAGCATGGGCAAAAAGAGCAAATGAGGCGTTTGTTTCGCCTGAGGTTATAGATACCTATGCAAGAATTCTGTACAAGACAGGTGATAAGCAACAGGCAATAGAAGTTTTGCAGAAAGCGATTCTTATTGTAAAAGAAAGGAAAAACCTGTCGGTTGCAAGATTTGAAGCTGTATTAGATAAAATGAAAGCAGGGCTAGATATAGATTAGTCTTTAGATCTTCTTTGAACCTGCATATTCATTCTTCAGCAACCACTGCAAAACTTTTTCACGCTGGTCGCCTTGTATGATAATCTCACCATCCTTTACACTACCGCCTGTTCCGCAATAATTTTTTAGCTGCTTGCCTAATACCTCAATATCTTCTTCTGTTCCAATAAAACCTTGAATGAGTGTTACTGCTTTACCGGCTCTATGCTTTGTTTCTAACTTCACTTTTAGCTTTTGTTGCTTTGCAGGTAGTGTTTCCTGGTTTTGTTGTTCTTCAGCTTCAAAACGAAAGTCAGGATCGGTGCTGAAAACAAAACCCCTGTTATCAGGTCTATTTTTCTTATTCATAAACTTATTCGCTAAAGGCTTTCAAACTCAAATCTAAACTTTTAGCCTGGTGAATTAATGCTCCAACACTTATATAATCAACACCGGTTTTTGCGTATTCTTCAATGTTGTCAAAGTTTATTCCACCACTTGCTTCAGTTTCGAATTGCTTATTTATTATAGGTAATGCTTCGGTTATTTGCTCTGGAGAAAAGTTATCAAGCATTATTCTAAACACTTTGCCCCTGCCCATGGATACAACCGTTTTTATATCGTCAATGCTTCGGGTTTCTACTTCAACTTTTAAAGTCAAGTTATTATCCTTAACATACTTTGCAGCTTTATCAATTGCTATTTCTATACCGCCACAATAATCGATATGATTATCCTTTAGCATTATCATATCATACAAAGCAAAACGATGGTTAACACCTCCACCAATTCGCACAGCTTCTTTTTCCAACAAACGAAAGTTCGGTGTTGTTTTTCGGGTATCTAAAATCCTGGTGTGGTAACCACTTAATTTTTCAACATATTTTTTGGTGAGGGTAGCAATGCCACTCATTCGTTGCATGCTGTTTAAAACCAGTCTCTCACATTTTAATATGGCATGTACAGTCGCTTCAACTTCAAAGGCTTTTTCTCCGACCTTCATTTCATCACCATCTTTTTTATAGGCAATAAACCTGGCAGATGGTTCTACTATCTTAAAGATTGTTTCTGCTACTTGCATACCAGCTAAAATTCCATCCTGTTTAATTTTCAGGATAGCTTTTCCTTTTTTATCTGCGGGTATACAGCTAAGCGTTGAATGATCACCATCACCAACATCTTCTATCAATGCTTCTGTGATTAGATGTTCTAAAAGCTCTTCGTACATTTTCATACCGACAAAACTATATATTAAGACACGAAAATTAAAGTAAGTAAGCCTATATACTCCTACAAAACAAAAACCCTAACTGAGATCAGTTAGGGTTAAACATCTTTTATCAATAGCTATATTACCAACATAGCATCACCATAACTAAAAAAGCGGTATTTATCTTTTATCGCTTTTTTATAAGCTTCAATGGCAAGATCATAACCGGCGAAAGCACAGGTCATAATAAGTAAACTTGTTTTTGGCAGATGAAAGTTTGTAACCAATGCATCAGCTACGTTAAAGTTGTATGGAGGATGAATAAAATGATTTGTCCATCCTTCGCTAGGCTTAAGTAGCCTTTGTGCTGTAAAACTGCTTTCCATTGCACGCATAGTAGTTGTACCTATCGAGCAAATTCTGTGTCCCGTTTCTTTAGCCTTGTTTACAATTTTGCATGCTTCTTCTTCAATCTGGTAATATTCAGCATCCATTTTGTGCTTGCTTAGATCTTCAACCTCTATTGGCCTAAAGGTGCCTAAGCCTGTATGCAATGTAACTTCCGCGAAGCGAATACCTTTAATCTCGCAACGCTTTATCAGTTCTTTACTAAAATGCAAACCGGCAGTTGGAGCTGCAACTGCACCCTCATGCTTCGCATAAACTGTCTGGTATCTCTCACGATCTTCTTCATCTGGTTTGCGCTTAATGTATTTTGGCAAAGGCGTTTCGCCCAGGGCTTCTAATTGTTTTTTGAATTCTTCTTCACTGGCATCCCATAAAAAACGAATAGTACGACCGCGGCTTGTAGTATTGTCTATAACTTCAGCTACTAACTCATCAGCATCACCAAAGTATAACTTATTACCTACGCGGATTTTTCTTGCGGGATCAACGATAACGTCCCAAAGGCGATTTGGTTTATTTAATTCGCGAAGCAAAAAGACTTCGATTTTAGCACCTGTTTTTTCCTTGCGTCCGTACATGCGGGCAGGAAAAACTTTGGTGTTATTTACTACAAATACGTCCTTATCATCAAAATACTCGAGGATGTCGCGGAAGTGCTTGTTTTCCATTTGTCCCGTCTTACGGTGAACAACCATCATTCGGCTGTCTTCTCTTTTTTTAGCAGGATTTTGTGCGATGAGGTTGAGGGGAAGGTCAAACTTAAACTGAGATAATTTCATGTGCGATTCAAAAATTTTATAGAATAGCCGCACGCAGTTCGCTCCTCTTCACTGGAGCTAGTGTCATGTTACGGCATGATTTAAAGTCGGCGAAGGTAAAGCAAAAAATCCAAGGCACCTGTTAAAAAGAAGGGAAGCTTTTCAGCTCCCCTTAAATCCTCAAACAATTATTTTTTAAAACAATGATATATGTCTTCACCCGCCTTCATACCATATCTAAACCGTTCATTATTAGTGAAAGTATCCGCATAGTCTACAATATTTACTTCGAAGCCGGCATCAAAGAGGCGGTCTATATAATCTCTTCCATAAACCCTTACATGGTCTTGCTGCCCGAAAAGCTCTAATCGTATTGCAGGATCTGTTATTGAAGTATCTTCTAAAGT
The DNA here is from genome assembly GCA_036387965.1 of Segetibacter sp. Lineage (GTDB taxonomy): Bacteria > Bacteroidota > Bacteroidia > Chitinophagales > Chitinophagaceae > Segetibacter. The sequence goes on from DASVST010000080.1 coordinate 6,396, forward strand.
AGTAGCCTGGTTTTTATTTACAGGGCAGTTTAATATTGCCCAACCTCCTGGCTTCAGAACCCGGTTCATTTCTCTCATTGCCTTTCTATCATTTGGAACATGCTCAAGTACGTGATTACAGATAATAACGTCGAAAGACTCATCGGCAAACTTCAGATCACAAACATCCATGCGGATTGTTTTTCGGCCATAGCCATATTCTTCAGGGAATTTATCGATAGCAAAATATTTTATGTTAGATAGTCTGGAGAATTTCTTATAAAAGAAAGGTTCTGGCGCAACATTCAAAACAGTCAAATCTTTTTTAAAGAATTCTGTTTTTCGATTGAGATATAACCAGATAGTCCTATGCCTCTCAAGAGAGTCGCAGCCTACACAACGGGCATTTGCTCTTTTCGCTAAACCCGTAGGAACAAAGGTTTGAAACTGTCGTTTACAACAAGGACAGTGGACAGTATTCCCTTTTAGTGCTAATGTCAGCCATTTATTTCTAACTGCCGCAGGCCCTACCGATCTTTTAACCGATTGAAAAAAGTGTTTTACATCAAGATGGTAGGAAGGATATGGTGTAAAATGACTGAGGTCAAAATAACCTGAATTTACGTCCAACGCTTTGGCATCATTAGAGATCATAAGAAAAGTTGAATTTCTTAAATGCATATATATACAAGCATATTGTATCGATACATTTATTTGACCTTCAAAAACGTGTATACTTAAAAAAAATTATGTGACTGGCAATTATTATTATTTGCCAGCTCGCTAAGGCACGTTCTGTTAGTTGAAACTTGTTTAACTGCTATTCAAGATTAGACCTTACCAGACCTTTAGGAATAGAAGCTATAAGCCTTTGTGTATAGGTTGTTTTTGGGTGATGATAAATTTCTTCTGCAGTTCCAATCTCTTCTATTTTACCCCTGTTCATCACCATTATG
>DASVST010000081.1:0-1523 GCA_036387965.1 Segetibacter sp.
AGAAAGAAGGCGGCAGCTTTGTAGAAACAACTTCGAGCTTTAAACGACCATATACTGACTTCTTTCCAAGTGCAGCCATCACCTTCAACAAAAACCCAATGAAGCAATGGAACCTTACTTACACTCGCCGTATTGATCGTCCTTTCTACCAGGACCTGAATCCATTTGAAATGAAGGCTGACGAATATACTTATCAGAAGGGGAACATTAATTTAAGACCTCAGTATACCAACAGTGTTGGTTTAACACACACATATAAATACAAGTTGAATATCACAGCGAACTATAGTCATGTTAAGGACATCTTTACACAGCTTATAGATACAACTGAAAGATCAAAAGCTTTTATATCAAAGCAAAACCTTGCTACGCAGGATGTGGTTAGCTTGAATGTCAGCTATCCTTTCATGTATAAAAACTTCACATCCTTTGTTAACCTGAATACCAATTATTCTCAATACCATGCAAATTTTGGTACAGGTCGCAATATTGATATCAATGCAGTTGGTCTTAGCTTTTATAGCCAAAACAGTTTAAAGCTTGGTAAGAAAAAAACGTGGACAGCAGAGGTTACCGGTTTTTATAATGCACCTACTGTTTACATGGGCACTTTTAAGGCGCAGAGTTTATGGAACGTGGATGCAGGAGTGCAAAAGCAAATATTAAAAGGACAAGGCACATTGAAAGCCTCAGTAAGTGATGTTTTTAATAGCCTTGCTTTTACAGGCACGAGCAACTTCGCAGGACAAACATCTACATTTACAGGTAAGGGAGAGACACAAATGTTCAAGCTGAACTTCTCTTATCGGTTTGGTAACAAGCAGGTAAAAGCTGCACGCCAAAGAGCTACAGGCGTAGATGAGGAAACCAAACGTACACAAGGTGGAAGCGGTCTTGGTATAGGACAGCAATAGTCATATTGATGACACGAAGAATACAGGTCTAAAGCTGTGTTCTTCGTGTCTTTGTTTTAGGTAAAGTATATTAAAACGAAATAGCTAATTTCAACACCTTAATGAACATAAAAAAACGATACAAGTTTTGGCGGGTATTTTGGGTGGTGCTTGCAATAACTCTTTTCTTTGGACTGCTTGGAGTTATTACCTTGTCACTTTCCCCAGCTGTAAGTAAAGAAGTTAGCTTAGAAAAGTTACTAGGCTGGAAGGCTATTTTAAGTGAGGTTATCAGTGTTGCATTCTCAACTGTGTTTTATTACTACACTCTTAATGCCTTCTACAGGCTCTTTGCAGAACGTAAAAAATTAGTTGAATTCGCCAAGTATATAGTTATTGGAGTTTTGTTTGTGGGTGCTTATTATGCATTCAATTATTATTGTGTTAAGGGCACGCTTGAAATATCAGTGAGCGATGGTAAAGTGAGAGACCAGATGCCTGCTGCAGTATTGGTGTTGGCTCATGTTGTGGGTACGATTTTCTATGTAGGGGCTTCCCTGTTTATATCGTACCTCACTTATCTAAGAGATGAGCGTAAGCAACGTAAGATTCTGGAAGAGCAAAAGATGC
>DASVST010000082.1:0-1770 GCA_036387965.1 Segetibacter sp.
TTTCGTCTTTCTTATCAATACGTTCTATGTAACGGATATAATCTTCATATTTGTCTTCTTCATCATTATTTAATTGATGAAAGGAAACAAGAGCTTCATAAGTAGTTAAAAACTTTTCCAATATTACCTGCATAGACCATCCATCAAACAAAATACTGTGGAATGTCCAGAACATTTTGTACCTGGTATCATTTAGCTGGAATAATGCAATTCGCATTAATGGAGCAAATTTTAAATCAAAATCCTTTCTTTGGTCTTCTGCCTTATATCTATTTAAAGCCTCCTCCTGCTGATCATGGCTCAAACCCTGGTAATCTAAAATTTGAATTGGAAGGCTTACACTATCAAATACTGCCTGAACAGGAATATTGAATGTATCGTAATAAAAAGCAGTACGAAGTATTGTATGCTGTTTGAGAATATGCTCCCAACTTTTTTGAAATGCGCTGACTTTAAGTCCGATTAAATCGCCACTGATTTGTTCAATATATGCACCAGTTCCTTCACTATATAGGCTGTGAAATAATATACCTTGCTGCAAACCACTTAAACGATAAATTGCCGTTCTATTACCGGCCTTTTTAATATCATACGATTTTGAATTAGAGGAAATGTACTTAATTATGTTGCTCTTGTTAGATTTGATATAATCAATAACGTCCCTATTTGTTTTTATAGCACTTATTTCATCCTTTGACAGTTTTTTTTTGTCCCCCTTAAGAATGATATTGCCATTCTCTACGGCTAATGAAAAATTTGATTTTTCCAGAGATGCTATAAATTCACTTACTTCCATAAATACCTTTTTAAAAACTCATAATATTTTCGTCACTTTCCTCTTCCAGGAATTGATCAAGTTCTTCGTAACTTATTTCTTTTCCAAGTCCATAATCTGAAGGTGTATAAAATGAATTGCCGCCTTTTTGCTGCTGCATACAGTGGTTGATCAGCTCGGAAAGATTAGAAATATACTCTGATGCAATCTTCTCTATAGTTTCAGGCTTGTAATGAATACTACTGTATCGCCAGTTTAATACCAGTTCCCCTGAGCCTATAAAACAATTCACAGAAAGCTTCTCCCGGAGCTCCTGCTTCTCACTTATCGCTGTTCCGCCACTCTCTGCTGCCCCACCAAACCATTTACTTTCTTTGACTATATTATCTAACTGCCCCAGATAATTGAATACTATATCCCATGGATACGTTCCCTGTAGTGCTGTTTCTTTGGTTATGTATTTAAGTACGCCATAACCTAATCCTTTGTCAGGAACCTGCCGCAACTGCTCCTTAACTGATTTTATCCAATCTCCGGTTTTCTTTTCCACATCTACCTTAAGCGATACCGGGAATAAACTTGTAAACCAACCCACTGTCCGACTTGTGTCTATACTTTCACTGATATGCTCCCTGCCATGACCCTCTAAGCCAATCATTACGTTTTCGCCACCACTCCATTTGCCAAGCGTCACTGCAAGGGCACATAACAATATATCATTAATCTCAGTATGGTATATTCCGGGAACTTCCTGCAACAACAACCTGGTTTGTTCCAAACCAAGACGTACAATATGATGACTTGTATCTTGTATATAAACTACCTCGCTATTCTCCCTGTCTACAGGCAGCGGGCTGTAGTTCTTAACCGCTTTATCCCAATATTCTTTCTGATCTGATAAAACGCTGCTTTGACCATACTCCTTCAAACTCTCAAACCACTGCCGGTATGAACTTGTCTTTCTTCCTAAACTTACCGTAACTCCGCTTACTAAA
>DASVST010000083.1:0-7339 GCA_036387965.1 Segetibacter sp.
CATAATGCGTTAGATGAATTAGATCTTCCTTACAAGATTGATTTGATTAACTACGATAAAATAAAAGATCCTGATGTAACAAATCACATCTCCCGGGTAGGAATACGAGTGTATAACCAGAATCAGGAAAAGCATGACTCCACGGACAAAAGATTAATCAGCAAAAGTTTTATACAGCCTCCTATATCACAGTCGATTGAAAAAGTTACTTATTCAGCAAGAAAGGAAATTCTTGAAGTAGAAATAAAGGAGGGTGGAATATATCAGTATTTTCCCGTTCCTGTTGAGGGGTGGAATGAATATAAAAAATTTATAGAACAAGGCGAATCAGCCGGACATTATTACAATTTCGTTGTTAAGCATAAATATGATAATTACCGCGAGGTGATTACCGATGAAAAATGAAGAAGGACATAGATAATAGACAAGACATTTTGTTGCTGATGAAGTCGTTCTACCAAAAACTCTTAAGTGATCCCTCGATCTCCTACATTTTTACTGATGTCGCTAAGATAGATTTAGAAGCACATCTGCCCATCTTAGTAGACTTCTGGGATATGGTATTATTTCAATCTGATACTTATCAAAAGAATGCATTGCAACTTCACATGCATTTACATAGGCAATCGCCTTTCAAAGCAGAACACTTTACTACCTGGCTCCACTACTTCAACCAAACTGTTGATGAAAATTTTGAGGGAGATATCGCTCTACTGGCAAAGCAGCGGGCAAAAAGCATTGCGACCATCATGCAGATAAAGATGGCTCAAACAAAGTAATTAACCTGACGGGTCATAAGCCTGCTTTAATCCAATTGATCACTTCACACGGCAAATTCACCTTCATATAAACTATAAAACTAAATCTTAAAAATAATAACCTTAACCCGTTAATACATAATTCGGTTTATCTTGCATGCCTTAAAATTCAGTTATATGGAATACGGGAAAATAGTTTCAATATCCGGAATGACGGGTTTATATGAACTTGTAGGTAGTAAAAAAGATGGTGCCATTGTTCGTTCGCTAGATGATAAAACCACGAAATTTGTATCATCCAGAATACACAACTTCTCTCACCTTGAAAGTATTGAGGTTTATACTACAGGAGATAATGTAAACCTTGTTGACATTCTTAATGCGATGGATGCAGCAGGTGAAGCACTTCCATCAGATAAAGATAATGCTGCTATTAAAGCTTACTTCCAAAAAGTATATCCTGAGATGGATTTTGAAAGAGTTTATGCAAGCGATATGAAGAAGATGATTAAGTGGTATAGCGTACTTAAATCACATAATGTCGAGTTCAAGCTTTCAGAAGAAGCTGAAGAAGAAATCGAAGCCGAAGAGGAAGTTGTTGCTCCTGAGGAAGCAGAGATCAAACAAAATTCATAAAAGCATTCAAAGATTCCTCTCAATGATGTGAGGGAATCTCGTTAAATAATTCTCTACAACTTGAGGCTTCGATAGGTTAACCTGCCGAAGCCTTATCAATTAATAAGCATGATGCCAACTGCAGATATTCAAAAACTTCCAAGACATTTTATCCCTGCTGATTTCAAAATAACGGACTGGAACAGCCTTGAACCCTTCTTCAAAGATCTTGTAGAAAGACCAATTAATTCAAGAAGTGATTTAGAGCAATGGCTTAAAGACATGAGTGAAGTGGAAGCTGTTGTTAGTGAAGATGCGTGCTGGCGACAAATAAAAATGACTTGTGATACCACGGATAAAGCATTGGAAGAGTCATTTACTTTTTTCTGTATGGAAATTCAACCAAAAGTGCAGCCCTATGCAGATCAGTTAAATAGAAAACTTGTTGAATGTCCTTTTACGAATGAACTTGACCAACAGCAATACTTTACCTACCTGCGCAGCGTAAAGACGAGCATTGATTTATATCGCGAAGTAAATATTCCTTTACAGGCTGAGCTAAGTGTGATGCAGCAACAATACGGTGTTATTGCTGGTAAGATGACTATCGAAGTAAATGGGCAGGAATACACTTTGCAACAAGCTGCAAAATTTTTAGAGAGCCATGACAGAGCTTTGAGAGAAGAAGTTTACCGGAAAATTAATGAGCGTCGGCTGCAAGATAAAGATGCGCTTAATGATTTGTATACTCAACTGATTCAGAAGCGCCACCAGGTAGCTTTGAATGCAGGATTTGAAAACTACCGCGACTATAAGTTTGCTGAAATGGGTCGCTTCGATTATACAAAAGAAGATTGTTTCAAATTTCATGAGGCGGTAAAACTTCATGTGCTACCCTTAGTTGAGAAGATCAACAATAAGAAAAAAGAAAAGCTTGGCGTTGATACACTTCGTCCCTGGGATACAGAAGCAGAACCGGAAGGCGTACAACCATTAAATCCGTTTAAGACTGGAGAAGAACTTACAGAAAAAACAATCCAATGTTTTGAACAACTAAATCCATTTTTTGCAGATTGCTTACGCAAGATGAAAGCCATCGGTCACCTGGACTTGGAGAGCAGGATTGGTAAAGCGCCGGGCGGTTATAATTGTCCTCTTGCTGAGAGCGGAGCGCCTTTTATTTTCATGAATGCTGCAGGGCAAATGCATGATGTAACCACGATGGTACACGAAGGCGGACATGCAGTCCATTCGTTCCTTGCGCATCCTTTAGAGCTTAGTGCTTTTAAAGAATATCCAATGGAGATTGCGGAGGTTGCAAGCATGGCAATGGAGCTTTTCAGTATGGATTACTGGCAGGTATTTTTCGATAATGAGGCTGACTTAACAAGAGCAAAAGAACACCAGCTGGAAAGAACTATAAGCATTTTTCCTTGGATTGCTACTATTGATAAATTTCAACATTGGGTGTACGAAAACCCAACACATACTGTTGAGGAAAGACATACAAAGTGGATGGAAATACTAAATGAATTTTCTACACACACTGTTGATTTTACAGGGCTTGAAGAATATAGAAATATCGCATGGCAACGCCAGTTGCATTTGTTTGAAGTTCCTTTTTATTACATCGAGTATGGCATTGCACAGCTTGGCGCAATCGGTTTATGGATGCAGTTTAAAGAAAACAAAGACAACGCTTTAAACAATTACATGAAAGCACTAAGTCTAGGTGGTACGAAAACATTGCCTGCGCTTTATGAAGCTGCAGGATTAAAGTTTGACCTGTCACCAAATCATATCGAAAAGCTGATGAAGTTTGTGAATGGTGAGATGGAGAAGTTGTAGTTCCGTAAATACCATTTCATCTTTTGCTTACTCTATCTCAAAGTTCAGTTTGAGTGAGGGAGTAAAGTTCCTGAAGAATTTATTAAAAACAAATTCCGGCTCAAGATTAAGGTTTCTTATTGACAAACCAGGTACAGAAAATTTGAATGTATTTGACTCAAACCAGCTCCCTCTCCTGCCAACAAGGTAACCTACTGAAAGATTATGGGTTATCTCTACATAGCCTGAGGATTGTTTTTTTAATTCGTTGTATTTAAAGGTTAAAAAATCGTTTCGCTGTGTAATAAGATTATTGTTGATACTGCGTGAGAAATAAAAATGCGGCTCCCAGTAAAGTTTAAATACTTCTCGATTCCCCTCGTAAGCTCCATGTATTAGTTGCATACCAACTCCCAGCGATGGTACCCACGAACCTCTGAGATATTGGATACCGGGCTGAAGATACGGTTCATAATAGGTCTCTCCTCCGTAACCGGTATACTTTAGTTTTATTGGACTTAAGACTTTTTGTTGTGCAACATCATAAAAAGCAGTATACCTGCCGGAGATTCTATTTTTCTTGTTTTGCAAAAACAACTCTACATCTTTTTGTAACATGTTTACAGCACTGTTTAAAGAACCTGCGGGCAGTAATTCAAGGTCTGTTATATTATTCAATCTCAACATTAAAAAATAGGGTCTGCCCCACCTTGCTCTCGAAGTATCGATCTTTGTTTTATAAAATGCGTGTAAACTAATTCTTAGTGTATCCTGCTCTATTTTGGTTTGTACCAACTCATCATTTAGGTATTTATATGTACTTCCTCGTTGAGCATATTCTACTATTCTGATTTGCGCACCCTTCAATGACGTAAGGTAATCTACCCTTCGGTTAATTAGAGGTTTGCCAAGGCTATCTTTTAAGGGTTGCAAATCCTGCCATACTTTTTGAATAAGTGAATCTATATTAACCAGGTATTTTAATTGGGTTATATCCATTAGTTCCAATGTAAGGCTATTGCCATTTGGTAACCGGAAGTGAAAATTAGTGGGCAATGAGTTTGGCTTTTGAATATTGAACAGGTTCTCTGTTATGCTCGAAGGATGATACAGAGGCTGAGTGTAAGCCGGCGCTATGCCTGCAATTGCAAGCATTAAAAAAATTAGCTTTTTCATTTAATCTTCTTTGAGTGTGTTAGATAGTATTTTAAAAAAAACTCTATCCTTTTTTCGTTGTTGAGGTAATATCTCTTCCTGAGCTGGCTCTTCTGGATTTAGGTCCATTACCTGATTTGATTTGAAAAGTGGAAATCCGGAATATGAAGAGGTGCTTCTTTTAGCAATGTCAGGATATTGTGGTCGAATCAGCGTTTCATTGTTGTGTACGATTCTAAATTTTCTTACAGGAGTTTCTCCAACTATGTTTTCAGGTTGTCTTGTAGCAGCTTTTTCTTCATCATTATTAGGTAAAACTGATACGATATTGGTTGGTATAATTTCTTCTTGAAATGGGTTCAGATCATTGGATGTTTTATTAAGCACCTGGTCTGTTCCAGTTATAGTCCTGGTATTCTTTATAGGTTTTAATTTGTTTGTGGCTTTTGAATTTTGTTTGCTTACTATTAACTCTGCAGTAGCAGCATTTTCTACTTTAGCAGCAGGTTCTTTTTGTTTTGCTATTTCCTTTGCAGAAACAATTTTATCCTCCTTCTGAATTGAAAAAGTAAATATTAACCCTACAACAGATGCAGCAACCACATAATAAAGCCACACATGTTTTTTAGTTACAGGGTGCAGCCGTCCTTCTAACTTATTCCATGCTGATGAAGAATCAAATTCAACATCATCCGGCAAACCGTTAAGCTCATCAAGCTTTTGTTGCAGTATATTATTTGATTTTTCTTGTGGCATAATCTGCATTTAAGTTGACTAAGAGGCTTTGCAACATGTGCTTTGCTTTGCTCAATTGAGACTTTGATGTTCCTTCACTGATTCTTAGTTCAGTTGCAATTTCTTGATGGCTCATTCCATCGATAACATAAAGATTAAAAACTGTTCTATAACCTAATGGGAGTTGGGTTATTACTTTAAAGATTTCCTCTGCACTTAATATGTTTATTGCATCTTCTTCGATAGAAATTTCTGCGGCTTCATCTTCTGTTGTAAGCAAAAAACTATTCTTTTGGCGCAAGTGCTGAAGGCATTCATTTATCATTATCCTTTTTAGCCACGCAGTAGTTGCTCCATCATTCTGATATTCAAATTTGTTTATGCCTTTAAACAACTTAAGAAAACCATTCAGCATGCATTCTTCCGCTATCGAGTCGGTTTTCACATATCTTCTACACACCAAAAACATCTGTGTAACATACTTGTCGTACAAGTATTTCTGTGCGGTAATGCTACCAGTACGGCATTCTTTAAGCAGTTGAGATAATGTCATTCAGAAATAAATCTACTGCTTATTATAAATGCAGAAATAAGAAGACAGGTTGCCTGGAAACAAATTTTTGTTCTGAATATTGAATTACATCTATCACCAATAGAACAAAACGATGGAAATAACACACGAAAATACCCATAACAAAAAAAGGATGAGCGATAAACTCATCCTTTTTACATCAATAAAGTAAGCTATTATAAAGTTCTCTTTACTTCTTCTGCTTCAAAAGCTTCTATAATATCTCCAGCCCTAAGATCATTATAATTCTTAATGGTTAATCCGCACTCCATATTATTGTTCACTTCTTTCACATCATCCTTAAAGCGTTTCAGTGAGCCAAGTTCTGCAGCAGCACCTTCACCTTTAGGATATTCAACAATACCATCACGAATAACACGAATCTTTGAGTTTCTGAATATCTTACCGTCTAAAACTATACAACCCGCTACTGTTGCTTTATCAAACTTATACACCTCTCTTACTTCAACATTCGCAATAATCTTTTCCTGGTACTTCGGCTCAAGCATACCTTCCATTGCGCTCTTAATTTCATCAATAGCGGTATAGATAATTGAGTAAAGTTTTATTTCAACACCTTCGGTTTCTGCAACCTTTGCTGCCTGACTCGACGGACGTACGTTAAAGCCGATAAGAATCGCATCAGATGCAGTTGCAAGCAATACATCACTTTCAGAAATTTGTCCAACACCCTTCAACACTACTCTAATAGCTATTTCAGGAGTAGATAATTTTTGTAATGAATCACTTAGGGCTTCTACAGAACCATCCACGTCACCTTTTATGATGAGGTTTAGTTCCTTAAAGTTCCCTAAAGCAAGACGACGACCGATTTCATCAAGTGTAATATGCTTTCTTGCACGCAAGCCTTGCTCACGAAGTATTTGGGATCTCTTTGTCGCTATTTCTTTAGCCTCAGCTTCGTCCTGGTATACCTTAAATTTTTCACCTGCCTGCGGAGCACCATTTAAACCTAGTACTAAAACTGGTGTAGATGGCGGAGCTTCGTTTACACGTTGATTACGTTCGTTAAACATTGCTTTTATCTTACCGTAAAACTGTCCACTCACCATAATATCTCCCTGGCGCAATGTACCATTTTGAACAAGTAATGTGGCAACATAACCTCTTCCCTTATCAAGTGTTGCTTCTACAATTGTACCGGTAGCTTCACGGTTGGGATTTGCTTTTAGATCAAGCAATTCAGCCTCGAGTAAGATCTTTTCTAATAAAAGATCAACCCCAAGACCTTTCTTGGCGCTAAGTTCCTGACTTTGAAATTTTCCGCCCCACTCTTCTACAAGAATGTTCATTCCCGAAAGCTGTTCGTATATTTTCTGAGGGTTTGCACCGTCTTTATCTATTTTATTCACCGCAAATATCATCGGCACATTAGCAGCCTGTGAGTGACTGATTGCTTCCTTGGTTTGAGGCATCACCGCATCGTCTGCAGCAACAACAACAACTGATATGTCGGTTACTTTAGCACCTCTTGCACGCATAGCGGTAAACGCTTCGTGACCGGGAGTATCTAAGAACGTGATTTTTTTATTAGTTGCTGTAGTTACCTCGTAGGCACCTATATGCTGCGTGATTCCACCCGCCTCACCTGCAACAACGTTTGCACGTCTTATATAATCAAGCAACGAGGTTTTACCATGGTCAACGTGACCCATGA